>NZ_BAABZW010000014.1:0-6635 GCF_040365325.1 Intrasporangium sp. DVR
CCAAACCACCGCTGCTTGACGAGTTAGAGCCCTGGGATATCTAGACCTGCCCTAGACCGCTCAGGCGACGGTCACCGCGGCGACGAAGAAGGCAGCGGCTCCCACGAGCAGGAGGACGGCCGGGCCATCCCATGCCTGCGCCACCACCGTGGGGGTGGCCCGGGACCGGCGGCTGCCCTGACGGCGCCGGTCGTCGGCGATCCGGCGCTCGATCTCAGCCGCCACGGTCTGCGCCTCGGCCTTGGGCCGCTCGCCGGCGGCCCAGCCGGGGTCGGCTGCCACCGCGTTCACGGCCGGCGTCACGGTGGAGCGACCGTGTCGAGGACGGGCGGGGTCGGCCGGCACCCCCCATGCGGTGTAGCGCCGTCCCTGCGCGACGAGCTCCAGCGCCCACCTGGAGCGGACTTCCTCGATGGCGGGCCACGTCAGGTCCACCACCCGGAGCGGGTTGACGAGCCGGATGCCGTCGGCATGGAGCCTGGCGCAGGGCCGCACGACGAAGAGCCAGAGGAGGACGAACGCCAGGACGAGGGAGGCGATCACCACCCAGTTGCGCGGGGAGGTGAGCAGGGCAGGGATGAGCAGCGCCAGGCCGGCCAACGCACCGACGACACCGACTGCGACGGACGACCCCGGCCGCAGCGTCGTCATCCCCCGTGGGCTGACCGACCCGGGCCGATGGGGGTCGGTCGGCGACGGTCCACCGGCTCTCATCGTCACGTGCTTCGTCCTTTCGGGCGCTCTCCTTCGACTGTCTCACGAAGGCCGTCGGCAATGGCGCTTGCGAGCCTTCGAGGTGGGTCGGGTCGAGGTGACGCGCGGGTAGACTCACCGGGTGACAGTCAGCACCACGGCGCGCGCCGCCCAGGACCTCACGGCCGCGGCCCGAGATCTCCTTGGCGTCACGCGTCTGACCAACCGGGCCCTCACCTCCTGGCTCCACGGCCTGCCGGGGGTCGACCAGGTCGGCTGCGAGGCGCGGGCCGCCTCCCTGGGCACCCGTTCGATCAAGACGACCGCCAAGGCCTGGGCCATCGACACGGCGATCGGCATGATCGACCTGACCACGTTGGAGGGCGCGGACACCCCCGGCAAGGTGCGCTCGCTGTGCGCCAAGGCTCGCGTGCCGGACCCGCTCGACTCGACCACGCCCCGGCCTGCCGCGATCTGCGTCTACGGGGACATGGTGGCGACGGCGAAGGAGGCCCTGGGCGACAGCGGCATCCACGTCGCGGCCGTCGCGACGGCGTTCCCGTCGGGCAGGGCCGCGATGCCCGTCAAGCTCGCGGACACACGAGCGGCCGTGGAGGCTGGAGCGGACGAGATCGACATGGTCATCGACCGTGGGGCCTTTCTCGCCGGCGACTACCTGACCGTCTTCAGCCAGATCGCAGAGGTGAAGCAGGCGTGCGCCGACGCCCATCTCAAGGTCATCCTCGAGACGGGCGAGCTCGTCACCTACGACAACGTCCGGCGGGCCTCGTACCTCGCGATGCTGGCCGGTGGCGACTTCATCAAGACCTCGACCGGCAAGGTCTCTCCGGCGGCAACTCTCCCGGTCACGCTCGTCATGCTCGAAGCGGTCCGGGACTGGCGTGAGGTGACCGGCGTCCAGATCGGCGTCAAGCCGGCGGGTGGCATCAGGACCTCCAAGGACGCGATCAAGTACCTCGTCATGGTCAACGAGGTCGCCGGGGACGACTGGATGACGCCGGAGTGGTTCCGGTTCGGGGCGTCCAGCCTGCTCAACGACCTGCTGCTCCAGCGGCACAAGCTCGCGACAGGGTCCTACTCCGGCCCCGACTACGTGACCATCGACTGACCGGGAGAACGTGCTGATGTCAAGGTTCGAGTACGCGCCGGCTCCGGAGTCGCGGGCGGTCGTCACCCTCGAGAAGTCCTACGGCCTCTACATCGACGGGGCCTTCACGCGCCCCAAGGACACGTTCGAGTCCATCAACCCTGCCGATGAGACCGTCCTGGCCGAGGTGACGCAGGCCGGGCCCAAGGACGTCGACCGTGCGGTCCTCGCTGCGCGCCAGGCCTTCGAAGGGGTCTGGGGTCGGATGGCTGGGGCCGAGCGGGGCAAGTACCTCTTCCGGATCGCCCGGCTTCTCCAGGAGCGCTCACGCGAGTTCGCCGTGCTCGAGACCCTCGACAACGGCAAGCCGATCAAGGAGACCCGCGACGTCGACGTGCCGATCGCCGCCGCCCACTTCTTCTACCACGCCGGGTGGGCGGACAAGCTCGCCTACGCGGGCCTCGCGCCCGCCGGCGCAGCCGCCCCGCGGCCGCACGGGGTCGTCGCCCAGATCATCCCGTGGAACTTCCCGCTGCTCATGCTCGCCTGGAAGATCGCGCCGGCTCTGGCGACCGGCAACACGGTGGTCCTCAAGCCGGCTGAGACGACGCCGCTGACCGCCCTGCTGTTCGCCGAGGTCTGCCAGCAGGCAGACCTGCCGCCGGGGGTGGTCAACATCGTGACCGGGGACGGCCGCACCGGAGAGGCGCTGGTCGACCACCCCGGCGTCGACAAGATCGCCTTCACCGGCTCGACCGAGGTCGGCAAGGCCATCGCTCGCCGCATCGCCGGCACGGTCAAGAAGGCCACCCTCGAGCTCGGCGGCAAGGCGGCCAACATCGTCTTCGACGATGCCCCCATCGACCAGGCCGTCGAAGGCATCGTCAACGGCATCTTCTTCAACCAGGGGCAGGTCTGCTGCGCCGGCTCGCGACTGCTCGTCCAGGAGAGCATCCACGACGCGGTCCTCGCCCGGCTCAAGCGCCGGCTCGAGACGTTGCGCGTCGGCGACCCGATGGACAAGAACAGCGACCTCGGTGCGATCAACAGCCGGGCCCAGCTCGACCGGATCACCACGCTCGTCGACGCGGGAGTCGCCGAGGGAGCAGAGCGCTGGAGTCCCGCGTGCACGCTGCCGGCCCGAGGATTCTGGTTCCCGCCGACCGTGTTGACCGGTGTCTCGCAGACCCACCGGGTCGCGACGGAGGAGATCTTCGGGCCGGTCCTGTCGGTGCTCACCTTCCGGACGCCGCAGGAGGCGGTCGCCAAGGCGAACAACACCTCCTACGGTCTCTCCGCCGGCGTGTGGACCGAGAAGGGATCGCGGATCCTCTGGATGGCCGACCAGCTGCGAGCGGGTGTGGTCTGGGCCAACACCTTCAATCGGTTCGACCCCACCTCGCCCTTCGGCGGTTACAAGGAGTCCGGCTACGGGCGTGAGGGTGGCCGGCACGGCCTCGAGGCGTACCTGACGACCTCGCCCTCCGCCGTGACGACGGGAGCGACCCGATGACGCGCATCGACGTCCGCAAGACGTACAAGCTCTACATCGGCGGGAAGTTCCCCCGCAGCGAGTCCGGCCGCTCCTACGAAGTCGTCTCGGCCAAGGGAGAGTTCCTCGCCAACGCGTCGATGGGCTCGCGCAAGGACGTGCGCGACGCCGTGGTCGCAGCACGGGGAGCACTCGGCGGCTGGGCCGGTGCGACACCGTACAACCGTGGCCAGGTGCTCTACCGCGTCGCAGAGGTCCTCGAGGGCCGACGCGCCCAGTTCGTCGAGGAGGTCGCCGCCGGCGAGGGACTCGGCGCCAAGACGGCCGGTGCCGTCGTCGATGCCGCTGTGGACCGGCTGGTCTGGTACGCCGGGTGGACCGACAAGGTGGCCCAGGTCCTCGGCAACCTCAACCCGGTGGCTGGGCCCTTCTTCAACGTCTCGGCCCCCGAGCCCACCGGTGTGGTCGGCGTGCTCGCGCCCCAGTCCTCCTCACTGCTGGGGCTGGTGTCGGTGCTCGCCCCGGTCATCGCAACCGGCAACACCGCTGTCGTCATCACCTCTGCGTCCCGGCCCCTGCCTGCGATCACCTTCGGCGAGGTGCTGGCGACCTCGGACGTCCCGGGTGGTGTGGTCAACCTCATCACGGCCAAGACCAGTGAAGTGGGCCCATGGCTGGCCTCGCACCGGGACGTCAACGCCATCGACCTCACCGGTGCCGCCGACGCCGACGACCTCGACTGGGGAACGCTCGAGGCAGAGGCCGCGAGCAACCTCAAGCGGGTCCTGCGTCCCGCTCTGCGGGACGGCACGGCGGTCGAGCCGGACTGGTCCGCGGACCCGGGACTGGATCGCATCCGCGCCTTCCTCGAGACCAAGACGGTGTGGCACCCCAAGGGCCTGTGAGCTCCCGAGAGCCCGCGACCGTGCCCGATCGAGACGGCAGCGACCGAGACAGCAGCGACCGGGAGGCCGACCCCCGCGCGGAGGACCGTGCGCGTCGAAGCGAGCCCAGCGGCATCCGGCCCGACGCCGGCGCACCGTCGCGCCGACGAGTCATCCTCGTGACCGGGCCGAGCGGAGCCGGTAAGACCCGCCTGTCGGCGCGCCTGAGCGCTGCGCTGGGTTGGCCCGTGGTGCGCCTCGACGACTTCTACCGCGAGGCTGACGATCCCTCCCTCCCGCGTTCACCCCTGGGTATCCCCGACTGGGACCACGTCGACTCCTGGGACGCGCACCGGGCAGTTGCCGCCCTGCGCACGCTCGTCGACACCGGTTCCGCGGAGGTGCCCGTCTACGACATCTCTGAGTCGCGGGTGACCGGCCTCCACGTCGTCTCCTGCGACCGCGACGACCTCATCCTCGCTGAAGGGCTGTTCGCCGCCCGGCTCGCCGAACCACTCGAGGCTGAAGGCCTGCTCGCCGACACCCTCTGTGTCCGGCGCTCCCGCTGGGTGACGTTCGCGCTGCGACTGGTCCGGGACCTCTCGGAACGCCGCAAACCCCCGCACATCCTCCTGCGGCGAGGACTCGCGCTCCTGCGCGCCGAGCCTGCGATCATCGCGCAGGCCGAGGCGCACGGCGCTCGGTGCCTGACCCCCCGGCAGGCCGAGCGAGCGCTCCTGGCCGCGGCAGGCAGCGGATCGTCGACTCGTTGAAGGCCTGCCGGCCTGCGGGTCAGCTCACTGGCTCCCCTGCGTACCCCAGCTCCAGGTAGCCCGGCTTGATGACATCGTCGATGAGCGCGAGCCGCTCGTCGAACGCGATGAACGCCGACTTCATCGCGTTGATCGTCACCCACCGAAGGTCAGCCAAGGTCCACCCCGCCTCGTCAGCCAGCAAGGTGGCCTCACGGCTGAGGGAGGTGCCACTCATCAGCCGGTTGTCGGTGTTGAGGGTCACCCGGAAGCGGAGCCGCTTGAGCAGGGTGATCGGGTGGAGCGCAATCGACACGGCGGCCGAGGTCTGCAGGTTGCTGCTCGGACACATCTCGAGCGGGATCCGCATGTCACGGACGTAGGCCGCGAGACGTCCTAGTCGCACGTCGGCGAGATCGAGGTCCACGAGCGCCCGTGCGTCGGTTTGGTGAGCGTGCAGCCAGCTGCCGAACGGTTGACCCTGGATGGTGATGTCATCGACGATCCGAACGCCGTGCCCGAGCCGGTCGGCGCCACACCACTGGATCGCTTCCCAGATCGAGGGCAGGCCGAAACCTTCACCTGCGTGGATGGTGAAGTGCGCATTCTCGCGGCGTAGATACTCGAACGCATCGAGATGCCGCGTTGGTGGGTAGCCGGCCTCGGCGCCCGCGATGTCGAAGCCGGCCACGCCTTCGTCGCGGTAGCGCACGGCGAGCCGGGCGATCTCCGTCGACATCGCCGCTTGCCGCATCGCGGTGAGCAGCACCATGACCCGGATCCGGCCGCCCCGCTCAGCAACGAGGGCTTCACCTTCGCGGAAGCCGGCGTTGACCGCCTCGACGACAGCCTCGAGCGAAAGGCCACGGGTCAGATGCTGCTCCGGGGCATAGCGGCTCTCCGCATAGATGACACCGTCCTCAGCGAGGTCTTCGACGCATTCGCGAGCGACCCGCCGGATTCCCTCAGGGGTCTGCATCACCGCCAACGTGTGCTCGAACGTCGCCAGGTAGCGCGGCAGCGAGCCGGAGTCCGCACTCTCCCGGAACCAGGCTCCCAACGGGGCGGCAGCACCATAGGGAAGGTCGCCATACCCGATGTCGTCCGCGAGCTCGACGATGGTCTGAGGGCGCAGACCGCCGTCCAAGTGGTCGTGGAGCAGGACCTTGGGGGCCGAGCGTGCGTCCCCCGGTGTCATTCGGCCCCCTCGCGGTGCACCGTGTCGTCAGCGAACGCCGGCACACACACCGCGATGTACTCGGCGCCCTGAGGACCGCACGAGTAGCGGATGCGCTCCCCGCCACGCGTGATCA
This sequence comes from Intrasporangium sp. DVR, assembly GCF_040365325.1. Taxonomy (NCBI): domain Bacteria; kingdom Bacillati; phylum Actinomycetota; class Actinomycetes; order Micrococcales; family Intrasporangiaceae; genus Intrasporangium; species Intrasporangium sp. DVR. Next base: position 6,243 of record NZ_BAABZW010000014.1, read on the forward strand.
CGGTCTGCCCAGCAGCAACCTCGAGGCGCCCCGCGTCGTGGTCCACGATGACCTGGCCGGCGAGGACGAGGGTGATCTCGTCGAAGTCCGGGGTCTGGTAAGGCTCGGACCACCCTGCAGGCGCCTTCATGTGCGCGACCGACACAGAGGCGTGAAGGTGTGCCTCCGGCGTCGTCACCCGGCCGACATGCTCCTCGATGACCTTGCCTCCCGGCACCGGGATCCGGGTCGGCGTCTTGATGAGTTCAGGCACAGGGCCACCCTACGCCCGAGCGGGCCACGCCCTAAGGCCACGCCCATCAACCAGGTCGTGAATGCAGAAAGCCCCACCGACGATGTCGGTGGGGCTTTCTGTGAATGGTTGTCCGGCTGCGTCCTACTCTCCCACACCGT
>NZ_BAABZW010000015.1:0-219755 GCF_040365325.1 Intrasporangium sp. DVR
TACCGACCCCACGAGAGCAATTCTTAGTGACCACCCTGCCCCGCAACGCCGCAGGTCAACAGCTTGTACACCCACCAAAACCCGTCAGGTGAAGCAACTCAGGCTTGATGATCCGGTTGAAGCCCTCGGTGCGGGCGTTGGTGACCTCCTCGGTCAGGGCGGTGAGCACGGCCGGCCACCAGGTCTCGATGGTGCGGGCGAGTCGGGTCGTCTCGTCCATCTCGGCCCGGGCCGCGGCGTCGTAGAAGTCGTACAGGCGGCGCCGGATCCGGTGTGGCTCCCGCTCGCCAAGGAGCAGCCGCAGCCGTTCCTTGACGGCGTGCGCGGCGCCGATCTCGTTGGTCGGGTCCTCGACGGCGAGGGCGGCCTTGAACCGGGCCCGCTGCTTCGGAGTGAGGTGTTCGTACCCGGTCAGCAGCAGCTGGCGGGAGGCCCAGACCTTGTCGGTCGCGACGCCACGTCTTCCGTGCAGCTGCCTGCTGATCCGCTGCCTGACCTGGGTGACCATCAGGTTCCCGAGGGCCACCAGGTGCCACTTGTCGACCGCGATCCGCGCCGTGGGCAGGGCGGCGCGGATCCCGGCCGCGTACGGCGCGGACGGGTCGATCACGACCAGCTCGATCCCGTTACGGAAGCCTGGTGTCTGCAGCGCCAGCCACTCGGTCACACACGAGCCGGAGCGTCCCGGGGTCAGCCCGAGCAGCCGGCCCGGCGCGTCGGTGTCGGCGTTGACGAAGGAGGTCATCCACGGGTTCGAGCGGCGCCAGCCAGATTCCTGCAGGACCCAGCGCACCGACCTGGCGCGGGTCTCGTCGATCCCGAGCACCCGGGTCGGTTCGGGCTCGGGCAGCCACCTCGTGGCCGCGGCGATCAGCGCCCGGTGCGCGGTCGCCCAGGCCACGCCGTGCTCGGCAGCGACCTCGCTGACGGCCCGGTTCCCGGACGCGATCGCGAGCTTCTCCCGCAACCGACCGGTCAACCTGGCGCGTGCCGGTATCGCGGCGAACTGCTGCGTGAACGTGACTGTGGCACAGTGCGACTCGCGACACACAAGACGTCGCTTGAGCCACCACAGTTGGGTCTGCTGACCTGAGGCCGGCAGATCCTTGACCCGCACCAGCGGCCGTTCCTTGACCCTCGAAGAGAGCACCCCGCACCCGGGCACCCGCCCTCGACGTCGGCGACCTCGATGACGACCCGGACGGTGTCCGGGCCGCGCCGTTCGACCTGAAGGACGCGGAACTCGTCCTCCAGCCCGAGCAGCACTGACGTACCCTCGTTCATGCTCGTGGCCTCGCTGCTGCTGTGTTGTGAGAGACCAACAGCATGTCGGGGCCATGAGCCCCATCAACTACCGGGTGCCCCGCTCAAATGCGGAGAGCCAGGTACGGTCGCCCGGGGGTTTGGATACTCGGAGGGAAGACGTCCAAGTCCTGCGCCATCGCCTGACGCCGCGGCTGAGCCCGCGGTCTTGGAGCGATACTGGGCAGGCGACCTTCGGCTGCCGCGACGACCCGATGCCGCTCTCGAGAGTCCCCAGAGACTCCCTCTCCGAGCTAAGCGCCGGCCGGCCTCCCGGTCACGGTCATCCCGGTGTCGATCGCCGCGATGAGACGGCTGCGCAGTGCCTGGCTGCGCTCGCTGAACCCTCGCTGCTCCTCGACGTAGCGGGCCTTGCCCTCGGCGGTCTCGATCGGCACCGGCTCGTAGCCGAGCTCGCGCAGGTCGTAGGGCGAGGCCCGCATGTCCAGCTCGCGGATGTCGCGGGCCAGCTCGAAGGCGTCCGCCGAGAGGTCGCTGCCGACAGCGGGGGAGAACTTCATCGCCCACTTGTAGAGGTCCATCCCGGCGTGGAGGCACCCGGGCTGTTCGTATGCCGCTTGGCTGGTTCGCGTGGGCGCCATCAGGTTGCGGGGGGCCGCCTCTGTCGTGAAGAACCGGTAGGCGTCGAAGTGGGAGCAGGCGATCTGGTGGCTGTCGACGACCGCGTCGGTCCCGTCAGACCCGAGGCGCAGCGGCCAGGTCGAGTGCCGGACGTCGGAGGGAGCGAGCCGGTAAACCATCGCCCACTCGTGCAGGCCGAAGCACCCGAAGCGGCCCGGCCGGGACGCGGTCTGCTCGAGTAGGTCGCGGACGAACCGGACGGTGTCACCGCGCGCCTCGAGGAAGGCGGCGACGTCGACGCTCACCACCTCTGCGTCCACCCGGTAGAAGCGCCAGTCCCGGTGCGGCGCCTGTGCGGCCTCAGCGAGCCCGACCCCGGCTCCGGGGTGCCAGCGTCGGAGACGGCCGGGGGTCCAGCCGTAGTAGGTGAAGAGGAAGTCCTCGACCGGGTGTTTGCGCCCGTCCGAGCGCCGGGCGCGGTGTCCCGCGGTGAGAGCGTCGACGCGGGCCTCGTGGGCGGCGGTCGCCGCACGCCACTCGGGCCCGTCCAGGATTCTCACCCGAGCAGGTTACGTGGTGAGGCGGGGCCGGACCCTCCACGATCCCGGCCCCGCCACCTTCAGTCTTACCCCCTCGGGCGTCGACGCAACCGCAGAATCACGACTGTGTGGCGCGCGTCGCACCGCCGGACCTGGTGAGGCCCGCCAAGCCGACGAGCTGCGTCAGCCGCCGACGGCCGACGAGGGCGAGCGCGAGCAGCACCCAGGGCAGGGCCTGGGGTCCGCTGCTCGGCAGGAAGCTGCTGGCCGTCGTCTGCGCGTTGATCGTCGGCTCGCAGGCGTCGTCCCCGCCGCCGTCGGCCGTCCCGGACCCGCCCGCCGAGCCGCCGCCGGTGGACCCTCCGCCAGACCCGTCACCGGCGCCGCCGTCGGACCCGTCTCCGTCGGAGCCACCATCGTTGCCCGGGCCGGAGCCATCCCCGTCGCCGCCAGGCCGTGGGCACGGCACGACGAGCTTCTCCAACGGCACCCCGGCCTCCGTCAGCTCGGCCACGAGCTCGTGGTCGAGCAACAGCACGCTCGCCTCCATGGGCGGCTCGGCCTTGACCCGCACACACGCCCCGACCAGCTCGGACACCGACGCGTCGGCCCCCTCGGACCCCGATCCCGTCCCGGACCCCGGCTCAGACCCGGAGCCAGACCCGGAGCCAGACCCGGAGTCGGACCCAGACGGGCACGGAGCGAGCAGCCCCGGCAGCGCCTCGATCAACGGCGTGCCGACGTCGTGGCCGCCGACCGTGACGTCGAGGTTGGCGACGGCGGTGCCGGTGCCGGTCACCTCCGCACACGCGGTGGCGAGTGGCGCTGCGTTCACCCTGAGCTTGAGCACCCCACCAGGCGCGGGCCCGGGGACGACCGGCGCGAGCGCCGTGTCCTTCGTCTTCTCGTCGGCTTGGCCGAGGACGTCCTTGACGGCGGAGCCGACGGGCGCGAGCGGCGCGTCCTCAGAGGTCGAGCCTGACCCATCCGAGCCGCTGCCGGTCGACGACTCACCGCCGCCGGGCGCAGACGGGGCCGTCGAGCCGGATCCTCCGGACGTGAGACGGTCCGTCACGTCCTCGACGACGTCGCTCGGCTCGGTGAGGACGTCCTCCAGCCCGTCCCCGCTCGGCGAGGACTGTGCAGTCGGGACGGGCACGGCGAAGGCGCTCGGCGCGCCGACGGTCAGGCCGAGGGCGAGGGCCGCGGCTCCACCTCCAGCGGAGAGTGAGACGAGCAGCGAACGACGGTGAGACATGGGGACCCCTTCCGGGAGCGATCGTGGACCCTACGAACACGCTGAGAACGACGCCGCCGCCGTGGGGTTACGGCCGGGACCCAACCGGGCGGGCCGTAGGCTGACCACGTGCGCATCGCGAGGTTCACGACCGGGGACGACCCGGCATACGGCATCGTCCAGGGCGACCCCGGCGCGGAGGTGATCACGCCTCTCACCGGCGACCCGCTCTACGTCGGCCTGCAGCCTTCCGGCGCGGGCCCGGTCCTGCTCGAGGACGTCCGACTGCTCGCGCCGGTCATCCCACGCTCGAAGATCGTCGCCGTGGGCAAGAACTACGCCGACCACGTCCGCGAGATGGGTGGCACGACGCCGCCGGAGCACCCGATGCTCTTCTTCAAGCCCAACACTGCCGTCGTCGGACCGTTCGACCCAGTGGTCCTGCCGCAGGGCAGCGACGAGGTCTCCTACGAGGGTGAGCTCGCTGTCGTCATCAAGACGATCACCAAGGGCGTCAAGGCCGAGAACGCCGCCGAGTGCATCTACGGCTACACGATCGCCAACGACGTGACCGCGCGCGACTGGCAGCGCACCGACGGGCAGTGGGCCCGCGCCAAGGGCTTCGACACGAGCTGTCCGCTGGGGCCGTGGATCGAGACCGAGCTCGACCCCGCCGACCTGCGCATCACGACGACGCTCGACGGCGAGGTGAAGCAGGACGGCACGACGGCCGACATGGTCCACGGCGTCGCCCGGATCATCGAGTACGCCTCCAACGCGTTCACCCTCCTGCCCGGTGACGTCATCCTCACCGGCACCCCCGCCGGGGTCGGGTTGGTCCAGCCGGGCCAGCAGGTGACCATCGACGTCGAGGGGATCGGCTCGCTGACCAACACCTTCGTGCGCCGCTGAGCCGCACTAGGCTGGTCGCACCATGAGCGACACAAACGACACCCCAGGCCGTATGCCGCTGGGCTCGGTCCCCGAGACCACCATCCTCGACGACCAGGTCGAGTTCCAGAAGGCTCCGCAGCGGCGGGTGAGCACGTCCGACGGGAGCGGCCCGGTCCGCACCCGCGTGGCGCCGTCCCCGACCGGTGACCCGCACGTCGGCACCGCCTACATGTCGCTCTTCAACCTCGCCTTCACCCGGCAGCAGGGCGGCCAGTTCGTCCTGCGGGTCGAGGACACCGACCGCGCCCGGTTCCGCGAGGACAGCGAGGCGCAGCTCTACGACACGCTGGCCTGGCTCGGCCTGCACTGGGACGAGGGCCCCGACATCGGGGGACCCTTCGCGCCGTACCGCCAGTCCGAGCGGCTGGACACCTACCGTCCCTACGTCGACCGGCTCCTCGAGGCCGGTCACGCCTACTACTGCTGGTGCTCCAAGGAGCGCCTCGACGAGATGCGCGACCGGCAGCAGAAGACGAAGCAGCCGACCGGCTACGACCGGCTCTGCCACGGCAAGAGCCGCGAGGAGCGGGCCGAGCTGCCCGGTTTCTCGGACACCCCGGTCGTGCGCATGTTCATCCCCGAGGATGCGCCGCTCGTCTTCGACGACGTCATCCGCGGCCGCGTCTCCGCGCCGCGGCCCGACGACCAGGTCATCCTCAAGGCGGACGGGTTCCCGACCTACCACCTCGCCGTCGTCGTCGACGACCACGAGATGGGCATCACGCACGTGGTGCGCGGCGAGGAGTGGATCAGCTCTACGCCCAAACACATCCTGCTCTTCCAGTGGCTGGGGCTCGAGCCGCCCAAGTTCGCGCACATGCCGCTGCTGCGCAACACCGACAAGTCCAAGATCTCCAAGCGCAAGAACCCTGCCGCGCGGCTGACCTGGTTCCGAGAGCAGGGCTTCCTCCCCGAGGCGCTCGTGAACTTCCTTGCCCTGCTGGCTTATCCGCCACAGCAGGACGCCGAGGGCAACGACGTCGAGGTCTTCACGTTCGATGAGTTCAGCCGCACCTTCGACTGGGCGAAGGTCAACCCGATCGGCCCGATCTTCGACCTCAAGAAGCTCGAGTGGCTCAACGGCGTCTACATTCGCCAGCTCGAGGTGGGCGAGTTCGCCACCCGCCTGCTGCCCTACCTCCACGAGGCCGGCATCCTCGGCGACAACCCGTCGCTCGGTGAGCTCGGCCGGCTCAAGCTCGTCGCCGCCCAGATCCAGGAGCGCATGTCCCTGCTGACGGAGGCGCCGGCCCTCGTCGCTCCGTTCTTCGTCGCCGACGACCAGCTGGAGATCCAGGAGGACGCCCGGGCCCAGCTCAAGGACGACGCGCCCGCCGTCCTCGACGCGGCGATCCGGGTGCTCGGTGACATCGACGACCACGGTGACGGCGTCCTCGGCACCGGGGGCGGCTGGGTGGCGGCGACGATCGAGGCGAAGCTGCGCGAGGCCATCGTCGACGGGCTCGGCATCAAGCCGCGCTTCGCCTTCGGCCCGCTGCGCACCGCCGTGTCGGGGGCGCGGATCTCCCCACCACTGTTCGAGTCGATGGAGATCCTCGGCAAGACCTCGACCCTGAGCCGCCTTCGCGCGCTTCGGGACTCACTCTGACGTGAGCGTGCAGGTCTGGCCGCTGCACCGGCTCCGGCTGGCCACGGCCGACCTGGAGCTGCGGGTTATGCAGGAGGCCGACATCGACCCCGTCTGTGAGGTCCTGCCCGACGACCTCGACCAGGACCCCGCCGCGACCAGGTACCCGGCGTTGGGCGAGCGGGCCAGTCGGAGCGCCGTCGTGGCCCAGGAGTACTGGCGGGCGATGGGCACGTGGAGCCCGGCGCGGTGGGCGCTGCCCTTCGTCGTCCGCCGACGCGACGGCGAGCCGATCGGGCTGCAGTGGCTCGAGGGGCCGGACTTCAGCGCGGATCTCGTCGTGGACTCGGCCTCCTGGCTCGTCCCGACGGCTCGAGGCCTCGGCCTCGGCAAACAGATGCGCACGGCAGTCCTCGAGCTCGCCTTCCGGCACCTCGGGGCAGCGGCCGCCATCAGCTCGGCCGTGCTCGCCAACGCATCGTCGCTCGGGGTCTCCCGGTCGCTCGGGTACCGCGACACCCACACCTCGGTCCTCGAGCACCGTGGCGAGACCCTCCAGCACCTGCGCCTCGAGCGGGACGACTGGCTCCGGTCCGGGCGCGGATCGTCCGTGCAGATCTGCGGCGTCGAGCCCGCGCTGCCCCTCTTCGGACTGGGGGACGAGCATGACTGAGCGGACCCTCGCGAGCGAGCTCAGCGGCATACGGGCCCTCGTTCTCGACATCGACGACACGATCCTCGACACGCGGGCAGCGATGACCGAGGCGGGCACTCACGCGGCCCGGGCCCTGTGGCCCGAGCAGGCGGACCGTCACGAGCGCATGGCGGTGCGGTACTACGACGACCCGGGGCGTTGGTTCCACCGCTACACGGCCGGGGAGATCACCATCGAGCGGATGCGCACGGAGCGACTCGGCGACGTGGCCCGCGAGTTCGGCGTCGAGCTGCCGGAGGATGCGGTCGAGCGCTACCTCGTGGCCTACTGGCCGGCCTTCCGGCGGGCGCAGCGGCTCTTCGACGACGTTCCGGGACTCCTCGCCGCCGCTGAGGCGGCAGGTCTCGACGTGGCCCTGCTGACCAACTCCACCACTGCGGACACGATGATCAAGCTGGAGGCCCTCGGCTTGGCCGAGCGGTTCGCCGGGCTCGTCGTCACCACGGACACGCTGGGCTTCGGCAAGCCGGACCCCCGCGTCTACCGCGAGGTGTGCCGGATCGTCGGCGCCGACCCGGCCGTCAGCGTGTGCGTCGGGGACAGCCTCGAGTGGGACGTCCTCGGTGCCCGCCGCGCGGGACTTCGCGCGGTGTGGCTCGACCGGTCCGACGGGGATGGAGCGCCGCCGGGGGTGACCCGGGTGGCGAGCCTGAGCGAGGTGACCGCGGCGCTGCTCGCGACGAAGTCCGCCGATTTGGGGCCCTAGCGGCGGACCGGTAGTATTCCCTCTCGGTTCACCTCGCAGCAGACCCTCGGGCGCGCTGGGACGTGATACCCCTTGGGGTATGGTGTAATTGGCAACACAGCTGATTCTGGTTCAGTCGTTCTAGGTTCGAGTCCTGGTACCCCAGCTCTGGTCCGCCGGTCCTTCGGGACGGGGGGACCGATTCGGAGAAACAGCGCCGACACGGTAAGGTTCTCCGAGTGCCGAGTCGCTCGGCAAGCGCGTGGCCCCGTTGTGTAGTGGCCTAGCACGCCGCCCTCTCAAGGCGGTAGCGCGGGTTCGAATCCCGTCGGGGCTACCACGTGACAAGGCCCGGATCCTCTGGATCCGGGCCTTGTTCCTGTTGTCGCTGGGGCGCCGCGTCCATGGGTCGGTCGACTCGTGCTCCCTCAGGCGAGTCGCTCTGCACTCACGGCCTCCTGGGCGAGTCGCCGCATCGCGACGAGGATGGGGTCGGTGAGGACCGTGCCGACGATCGCGTGCTGCAGCGCGTCCGCGGGGGGCATGGTCGCCAGCTCATCCGCCACGTCGACCTCGGCGATCGAGCGAGCGAGCCCACCCCACTTCACGAGCATGTCGTCGGGGCACGCCCATCCTCCCGCTCGCGCTGCTGACACCGCTGCAGCAAGCTGACGCGCTGCGGCGGAGTCCGCGCTGATCGGCCAGCCGAGCAGGGCGACGATGGAGCCCGCCAGTTCCTTCTCGTCGTCCGTGGGAGGTGGTGGCGGCGTCGGCTGCAGAACCGCGTGGGCCGTCCCGAGGAGCTCGTGCCGCGTCCTCGGGGGGTGTTCGAGGGCTGCGACGACGAGACGCACGCGCTCGATGCTGAGGTGACCCACGGTGACCAGCGTCCGGATCAGGTGCACTCGATCGACGTGGGACTCGTCGTAGTCGGCCCGCGTCGCACCGCGTGACAGGCCGGGGTGGAGCAGCCCCTCGCGGAGGTAGTACTTGATGGTGGCCACGGGCACCTGGGTGCGCGCCGCGAGCATCGACATCTGCATGGGCATCCTCCTTGACGTGGATAGTAGCGCTCCCCAATACTGGATAGTCCAACTATCCAAAGGGGAGACCATGGCGACTGGGTTTCAGCCAAGGACGCACGCGCACGAGGGCGACATCGCCGTGTTCCTCATCGGGTTGCGCATCAACCAGGTCTGGCGCCCCGACCTCTGGCTCCCCGCATTGCGCGCCATGGGGCCGATGGTCGCCGAGCTCCACTCCGCTCGGGCGGCGGCTGCCCGGGGCGCGGGGGAGGACCTGGGGTTCCTCGGGCACCGCACCCTCGTGGGTGCCGGCGGCCCCACCATCGTGCAGTACTGGCGCTCGGCCGAGCACATCCATGCCTGGGCCGGCCACGGCGACCGCGCGCATCGCCCGGCGGTCAAGGCGTTCTACGAGCGCGGCCGTCGCGCGGCCGGTGCGGTGGGGATCTGGCACGAGACCTACGCCGTGCCGGCGGGTGGCCATGAGAGCCTCTATCTGGCCATGCCGCCCATCGGGCTCGCCGCGGCGACCGGAGTCAGCCCCCTGCAGGGACGGCGCAGGCGCGCGGCGCTCCCGGGCAGCTGAGCTGGCGGTCGAGCGGCCGGCTCAGAGAGACCGCAGCCCCGGAAGAACGTCCGCCGTGAACTGGTCGAGGAAGCGGGCCTGGTCGTTGCCGGGGGCGTGCACGACGAGGTGGTTGAAGCCGAGATCGACGTACTGCCGGATCTGCTCCACGGCCTGAGCTGGGTCACTGGTGACGATCCAGCGCTTGGCGACCTGCTCGTCGGTCAGCTCGTCGGCGAGCCGTTCCATCTCCACGGGGTCGTGGACGCCGTGCTTCTGTTCTGCGGTGAGTGACAGCGGCGCCCAGAAGCGGACGTTGTGCAGCGCGGCGTCGGGGTCGCGGTCGTAGGACAGCTTGATCTCGATCATCCGGTCGATGTCGTCGCGGCTGCGACTGGACTTGGCCAGTCCCTCGTCCACGGCAGGCAACAGCTGGTCCGCGTAGAGCTCGCGTCCCTTGCCGGACGTGCAGATGAAGCCGTCGCCGGACCGGCCGGCGTAGCGGGCGACGAGCGGGCCTCCCGCGGCGACGTAGACCGGCACCGGCTGGTCCGGCCGGTCGTAGATCGTCGCGTCGTGGGTGCGGTAGAAGTCGCCCTCGAAGGTGACGCGCTCCTCGCTCCAGAGGCGGCGCATCAGGGTGACCGCCTCACGCAGCCGGGCGAACCGCTCCTTGAACTCGGGCCACGGCGAGCCGGCCGCCCCGACGGCGACCTCGTTGAGCGCCTCGCCGGTCCCGATTCCGAGGACGACCCGACCCGGATGAAGGGCCCCGAGAGTGCCGAAGGCCTGCGCCACGACCGCCGGGTTGTACCGGAAGGTGGGCGTCATCACCGACGTGCCGAGGACCACCCGCTCGGTGCGCTCACCGGCGGCCGCCAGCCACGCCATCGCGAACGGGGCGTGCCCGTCCCGGTGGCGCCACGGCTGGAAGTGGTCCGAGATGAACACCGAGTCGAGCCCGGCGCGCTCCGCGTGCACGGTGTGCTCGACGAGCTCCCGTGGGCCGAACTGCTCCGCCGAAGCCTTCCAACCAACCTTGAGCATCAGACCTCCTCGCCGCGGGACCCCGGGGATGCCCAGGGGCCCTCAGCCTACGACGAGCCCTACCACGAGCCCTACGACGAGCCCTACGACGAGCCCGGCCAGGCTCCGGAACTCCCGGCTGGTCGGGCTGTCGTGGGTGGTATCACCAGTGCACGACGACCTTGGTGCCGACCGGCGCCGTGTTGTAGAGCTGCTTCAGGAGCGTCATGTTGCGGACGTTGACGCAGCCGTGGGAGGAGCCGTTGTAGCCGTTCGCCGCGAAGTCGGCCGAGTAGTGGATCGCCTGCCCTCCGCTGAAGAACATCGAGTACGGCATCGCCGACCCGTAGAGATTCGAGATGACGTCGATCTTCTTCCAGGTGATCGAGAAGACTCCCTCGCGGGTGGGGGTCGCCTCGCTCCCGAATCGGACGTCCATCGAGTACTGCGCCTTCCCGTCGATCACCCACGTGAGGGATCTGCTCGCCTTGCTGATGCAGATGACCCTCCCCGTCATGCAGCGAGGGTCCGCGTCCCACGTCGCGGTCCCGGCCGCCGGTGTCGCCGGCTTCGGCTTGACGTTGTTGAGCTCGTCGCTCGTAGGCGGCCTCGTCATGGACAGCAGTCGCTCGTAGGTGCGCTGGTCGGCGATTCCCGTGACCGGGAACCCGCGCTTGGCCTGGAAGCCGCTGATGGCGTTCGTGGTCCGCGACCCGTAGTAGCCGGTCACGTCGCCGGAGAACCAGCCGATCTGCTTCAGCCGCGCCTGCATGGCCCGCACCTTGGGTCCTGAGTCGCCCGGTCGCAGGATCACGACGACGGGCGGAGCAGGCGGCCTGGTCGGCTCGGCAGTCGTGCTGGGGCTGCTCGTCGGCCTGGCAGTCGGCTTGGCAGGCGGCTTGCTGACGGGCGTCTTCACCGGCTTCGTCGTCGACGGTGCCGGCGTGCTCGTCGGGCTGGTCGCCGGCGTCGTCACTGGGGCGGTGCTCGACGCGCTGGAGGTCGAGGCGGGCGGACCATCGGCACCAGGCCCTGCTGGAACGGCGGGGCCGCAGGCGGTGGCGGTCAGCGTCAGGGCGGCGAAGGCGATGACGGTGAGGGTGTGTCGGGCCGTCCCCCGAGGCAGTGCGTGACGCATGGTTTCCCCAATCCGTGCAACGAGATGTCACACAGCCTGACGCCATGACTCCGGCAAAGGTTGTCCTGTCAGAGCGACACGGAGTTGATCGTGATCGTTCCGTTGCCGGAGCACACCTCCACTGTGACAGGTGTCCGGCGGCTTGCGGAGCGGATGTGGGGGAGACGACGCACCGCAGCCGCCCGGCTCTAGACGTTCTGTTGCTGTTGTTGCTGCTGCTGCATCGCGTGGTGACGACGGAGCACCTCGGTCAGCTTGTTCGCCCCCGCCACCACGGTGGCCGCGTGCAGGCGCCCGGGCTGGCGGGAGAGCCGCTCGATGGGTCCGGAGATCGAGACCGCCGCGACGACGCGTCCCGACGGCCCGCGCACGGGGGCCGACACCGAGGCGACGCCCGGCTCGCGCTCGGCGACGCTCTGGGCCCAGCCGCGTCGCCGGACTCCGGACAGGGCCGTCGCGGTGAAGGCCGCGCCCTGCAGTCCGCGGTGGAGCCGGTCGGGCTCCTCCCAGGCGAGCAGGACCTGGGCGGCCGAGCCGGCCAGCATCGACAACGTCGCCCCGACCGGGATGGAGTCACGCAGTCCGACGGGCCGCTCCGCCGCCGCGACACAGATGCGCATGTCGCCCTGCCGGCGGAAGAGCTGGGCGCTCTCGTTCGTGTGGTCGCGCAGGGCGCCGAGCACCGGTCCCGCAGCAGCGAGGAGGCGGTCCTCCCCGGCGGCCGAGGCGAGCTCCCCGAGACGCGGCCCGAGCACGAAGCGGCCCTGCATGTCGCGGGACACGAGCCGGTGGTGCTCGAGTGCGACCGCCAGTCGATGCGCCGTCGGGCGAGCGAGTCCCGTGGCGCCGACGAGCTGGGCGAGCGTGGCCGGACCCGCCTCGAGGGCGCCGAGCACCGTGGCCGCCTTGTCGAGAACGCCGACTCCACTAGAGTTGTCCATGCACTGATATTGACGTCTCAGGCACTGAGACGTCAATTCATACGGCGGAATTTGCGGACAGGCTGAGCGCAGAGGGACGTCGCGGTGGACGGATGGCCGCGCGATCCTGTCCGATTCGTGGGTGAAGGAGAGCAATGTCCGGGACGTTGGCCGAGAAGGTGTGGGACGCGCACGTCGTGCGTCGCGCGGAGGGCGAGCCTGACCTTCTCTACATCGATCTGCACCTGCTGCACGAGGTGACGAGCCCCCAGGCCTTCGATGGCCTTCGGCTCGCCGGCCGCCCCGTCCGCCGGCCCGACCTCACTCTGGCCACGGAGGACCACAACGTCCCCACCACTCCGGGACCCATCACCGACCCGGTCTCCAAGGTCCAGGTCGAGACGCTCCGCCGCAACTGCGAGGAGTTCGGGATCCGGCTCTACCCGATGGGGGACGTCGAGCAGGGCATCGTCCACGTCGTCGGGCCCCAGCTGGGGCTGACCCAGCCCGGGATGACCGTGGTGTGCGGCGACAGCCACACCTCGACCCATGGGGCCTTCGGTGCGCTGGCCTTCGGGATCGGCACCTCTGAGGTCGAGCACGTCCTCGCGACCCAGACCCTGCCGCTCAAGCCCTTCCGGACCATGGCCGTCAATGTCCGTGGCCGGCTGGCCGAGGGTGTGACGGCCAAGGACATCGTGCTGGCCGTCATCGCCAAGATCGGCACGGGCGGCGGGCAGGGATACGTGCTCGAGTACCGCGGTGAGGCCATCGAGTCCCTGTCGATGGAAGCCCGCATGACGGTGTGCAACATGTCGATCGAGGCCGGCGCACGCGCCGGCATGATCGCCCCCGACGAGACGACGTTCGCCTACCTTAAGGGCCGGCCGCACGCCCCGACCGGCGCGGACTGGGACGCCGCCGTGGCCGAGTGGTCCGCGCTGCGAACCGACGACGACGCGGTCTTCGACGCAGAGGTCGATCTCGACGCGTCCGAGCTCGCGCCGTTCGTCACGTGGGGCACCAACCCCGGGCAGGGGCTGCCCCTCGCGGCCTCGGTGCCGGACCCCGAGTCATTTGCGGACGAGTCCGACCGGCTCGCTGCCCAGAACGCGCTCACCTACATGGGTCTCGAGCCAGGCACCCCGCTCCGCGAGATCCGGGTCGACACGGTCTTCGTCGGATCGTGCACCAACGGCCGCATCGAGGACCTCCGGGCTGCAGCGGCCGTCGTCAAGGGCCGCAAGGTGGCCGACGGAGTGCGGATGCTGGTGGTCCCAGGCTCCGCGCGCGTCCGGCTCCAGGCGGAGGCCGAGGGGCTCGACGCGATCTTCAGCGACGCCGGAGCCGAGTGGCGTCTGCCCGGCTGCTCGATGTGCCTCGGCATGAACCCCGACACCCTCGCGCCGGGGGAGCGCAGCGCCTCGACCTCCAACCGCAACTTCGAGGGCCGGCAGGGCAAGGGGGGCCGGACCCACCTCGTCAGCCCCCTCGTCGCCGCGGCGACCGCGATCCGCGGCACCCTGTCCAGCCCCGCCGACCTGTCGGTCGAGCCCCCCGTCGCCCAGGAGGCCTGAGTCATGGAGAAGTTCGAGACCCACACGGGCATCGGGGTGCCGTTGCGCCGCAGCAACGTCGACACCGACCAGATCATCCCCGCCGAGTACCTCAAGCGGGTGACGCGGACGGGCTTCGAGGACGGCCTGTTCGCCGCCTGGCGCCGGGACGACTCCTTCGTCCTGAACAACCCGGTCTACGCGCAGGGTTCCGTCCTCGTCGCGGGCCCCGACTTCGGGACCGGCTCGAGCCGGGAGCATGCGGTCTGGGCCCTGATGAACTACGGCTTTCGCACCGTGATCAGCTCGCGCTTCGCCGACATCTTCCGGGGCAACAGCGGCAAGCAGGGTCTGCTCACGGCCGTCGTCTCTCAGGACAACGTCGAGCTGATCTGGAAGTACCTCGAGAACAACCCCGGCGCCGAGGTGACCGTCGACCTCCTGGCCAGGACGGTTTCCGCGGGGGAGATCGTCGCGCCGTTCGACATCGACGACTACACCAGGTGGCGCCTCCTCGAGGGCCTCGACGACATCGGGCTCACCCTGCGACATGAGGATGAGGTCTCCCGGTTCGAGCAGTCCCGGGCCGCGCACAAGCCGGTGACCATCCCTCCGACACCCGTTTCCTGAGACTTCGCTTCGGCCGATTTCGTTGCCGGACAAGCCAACCCGTGGTCTGCCCGCCGTCTCGGACGCCTCTCCTCACCCTGAGCCACCTTGCCGACGCCCGCCAAAGTCGTTGCGACACAACGGAAAGAACTGGCCTCAGGTGATGGACCTCGACCCCCGCACGGCCTAACGTCGTGGGTAACCGGACTCGATCCGGACGCAGGTCGGTCGCGCAAACCGACAGTCCTCTGGAGGGAAGACGTGAACAAGGCAGAACTGATCGGCGCCCTTGAGGCCAAGCTCGGCAGCCGCAGGGTTGCCTCTGAAGCTCTCGAGGCCGTCCTCGACATCGTCATCCGCGAGGTGGCGAGGGGCGGCAAGGTGGGAATCACGGGCTTCGGCACGTTCGAGCGGGCGGACCGCGCGGCGCGGACGGGTCGTAACCCCAAGACCGGTGACACGGTCAAGATCAAGAAGACGCGCATCCCCAAGTTCCGGGCGGGCACGAACTTCAAGGAGATCGTCTCCGGACAGAAGAAGCTGGCCAAGACCGGCTCCGCAGCGACTCGTGCCTCGGCCGGGACGGCTGCGGCGGCCCTGACGGGCGCGGCCGCAAAGAAGGCGGCGGCGAAGAAGGCCACCGCGAAGAAGGCGACGCCCGCGAAGGCCGCCGCGAAGAAGGCGACGCCGGCCAAGACCGCGGCGAAGTCAGCGGCGAAGTCGGCCGCGAAGTCAGCGGCGCGGACGACGGCCACGAAGGCGGCTGCCGCCACGTCGACGCCGACCAGGAAGACGGCAACGAAGTCGGCCGCCAAGACCGCGACCAGGTCCACCGCCACGGCCGCAACGTCAACCGCACGGTCGACCGCGTCGAAGGCGACCCCCGCGAAGAAGGCCTCCACCGCCAAGACGGCCGTGAAGACGGCAACGAAGACCGCAACGAAGACCGCAGCGAAGACGACCGCCAAGCGAGCTGCTGCCAAGCGCACCACCACTCGCAAGACGGCCGGCTGAGCCACGACCGCACGCACGTCGGAGTCCGACCTCGTTTGGTCGGGCTCCGACGCGACGTCCGGTGTCAGTAGGTGCCGTTGGCCGGCTCGATGCCGACGATCCGCACCGCCGTCACCCGGTCGTCGACCAGGTCGACGGTGAGCCGCTGGCCGACGCGGACCAGGCGCAGGCCGCTCCTCTCGAACGCCGCGTTGTCGAAGGGGAGCAGGACGCCGTCGTCACGGATCAGGCTGCCCGTCTGCGAGATGGGGTCAAAGGCGTGGACCGTTGCCTGCATGCGCCCATCCAAGCAGATCGAGACCCTCCACGGCGGCTCGGGTCGAGGATCCGGCGCCGAGCTCCAGCACGCGTGCCAGCGCGCCGACGTCGTCCACGTCGGTGCGCAGCCGCGGCAGGTCGAGCTCGAGTCGGGTGGCCCCGTCCGCGGCATGGCGGTCGGCGCTGCCCGCGCCGAAGCGAGAGGTGAAGCGGCCGCTGACGGCCGCCCGCAGGACCGTGCCCGTCCCCGCGGCGTCCGGGACGAAGGACTGCTGGTGGGCTGCGGCTGCGGCCAGTGCCTGCTCCAGGTCAGCCGGGGTGACGGCCGGCACGTCGCCGAGCAGGGCGGCGACCGCCTGGTGGGCGGGCGTGGCCGCCAGCCCCAGCGTTATGGCGGCGTTGAGTCCCCGGCCCGGGTCAGGGACGACGATCACGCCGTGTCTCGACCACTCGGTGGCCGTGATGAGGTCCGCCGTGACGAGGACGACGCGCGCTGCCCCGACGGTGAGCGTGGCGGTGCGCAGGGTGTCGCGCGCAAGTGCTCGGCTGAGCGCCTCGTGGTCGGCGCGCAGCCCCCTGCGGTCGAGGTCCCGCGCCAGTCGTGACTTGCCGACTGCTGCGGCCTTGACCGGGACGACGAGGTGCCACTCCGGCGGTCGGGTGGGCAGGGTGTCGGTGCGTGGCTGGCTCATGCTGGGCAGAATTCTCCCACCGGGGAGCCGGCCGCTCGACAGTGCGCCGCGAGGTGGACAAGATGAAGGCCCATGGCGCTCCCTCCCGGGGCGCCCCGAAGAGAGGTGCCGACGAGTGAGAGGTGCGCGCCCCACGCGGCTGCCCATGGCCTACCGGTTCGCAGCGTTCCTGCTGCGTCCGCTGCTCATGGCTCTGACCAAGCGGGAGTGGCGCGGCGTCGAGCACCTCCCGGCGACCGGCGGTTTCGTCGTCTCCCCGAACCACATCTCCTACGTCGACCCGCTGATCTTCGCGCACTTCATGTACGACAACCGGCGCGAGGCGTACTTCCTGGCCAAGGAGAGCCTCTTCACGATTCCCGGGGTCGGCTGGGTGATCCGCCGGGCCGGGCAGATCCCCGTCTACCGCAACTCGGTCGCCGCCGCCCAGGCGTACCGCGCCGCGGTGGCCGCGGTGCGAGAAGGCAAGGCGGTGGCGATCTTCCCCGAGGGCACGATCACCCGGGACCCGGACCTCTGGCCGATGCGGGGCAAGACAGGGGCGGCCCGGGTGGCGCTGGAGACCAGGTGCCCCCTCATCCCCGTGGCGCAGTGGGGGCCGGAGGAGATCCTCTCGCCGTACGGCCACCGGCCGAGGCTGTTCCCCCGCAAGACGATGCACCTGCTGGCCGGGCCGCCGGTCGACCTGTCCGACCTCTACGACCGACCGATCGACACCCGGACCCTGCGCGAGGCCACCGACCGGCTGATGGACCGCATCACCGAGCTGCTCGAGGAGATCCGCGGCGAGGAGCACACCCATGAGCGCTTCGACCCGCGCCAGCACGGGGTGCCCGAGATCGGTG
This sequence comes from Intrasporangium sp. DVR, assembly GCF_040365325.1. Classification (NCBI taxonomy): domain Bacteria; kingdom Bacillati; phylum Actinomycetota; class Actinomycetes; order Micrococcales; family Intrasporangiaceae; genus Intrasporangium; species Intrasporangium sp. DVR. The sequence continues at coordinate 17,251 of NZ_BAABZW010000015.1, forward strand.
ACCCGATGAAGCACCACGAGCTCGGGCGTTCGCAGCCCGGCACGACAACCGAAGGAGAGCCAGCGTGACCCGCGTGGCAGTGATGAGCGCCGGCAGCTGGGGCACCGCCTTCGCCTCGCTCCTCGCCGAAGCCGGCAGCCAGGTGACGATGTGGGCACGCCGTCAGGAGGTCGTCGACCAGATCAACGCCGGCCGCAACCGCGACTACCTGCCGGACCTCGAGCTGCCGGACACGATCCGGGCGACGGCGGATCCGGCGGAGGCCTGTCACGGAGCCGAGATCGTGGTGCTCGCCGTGCCGTCGCAGACGCTCCGAGCCAACCTCGCCGAGTGGGGCGATGCGATGCCGGCCGGAGCCGACATCGTCTCCCTCATGAAAGGTGTCGAGCTCGGCACGACGCTGCGGATGAGCGAGGTGATCGGCCAGGTCGCCGGGGTCGAGCAGGAGCGCATCGTCGTCGTGTCAGGTCCCAACCTCGCCAAGGAGATCGCCCTCCACCAGCCGGCCGCGAGCACTGTCGCGTGCGTGGACCTCGCCGCCGCCGAGCGCGTCGCCGCCGCGTGCGCGTCGCGGGTCTTCCGCCCGTACACGACCCACGACGTCGTCGGCACCGAGATCTGCGGCGCCACGAAGAACGTCGTCGGGCTCGCCGTGGGCATGGCCGAGGGGATGGGGTTCGGCGACAACACGAAGGCGACGATCATCACCCGCGGGCTGGCCGAGACCACCCGGCTCGGCCTCGCTCTCGGCGCGGAGCCACAGACGTTCCTCGGGCTCGCCGGCGTCGGTGACCTCATCGCGACGTGCATGTCGCCGTTGTCGCGCAACCACTCGTTCGGCGTCATGCTCGGCCGTGGGCTGACGGTCGAGCAGGCCACCGAGGAGATGAAGCAGACGACCGAAGGGGTCAAGTCCTGCGAGTCGATCCTCAGCCTGGCCCAGCACCACGGCGTCGACATGCCGATCGTGGAACAGGTCGTCGGGGTCGTCCGCGACGGCGACCCGGTCACCGAGGTGGGCCCGAGGCTGATGGCCCGAGACCTCAAGTCGGAGCACCACTAGGCCGTATGCCGCTGGGCTCGCCGCCGCTCCGACGTGCCCTCCCGGCCACCGCCGTCCCGAGCTCGAGTGGCCCGACCGTCCACAGGGTGCGTGTGCACACCGAGGCCACTCGAGTGGCCTGACCGTCCACAGGGTGCGTGTGCACACCGAGGCCACTCGAGTGGCCTGACCGTCCACAAGGTGCGTGTGCACACCGAGGCCACTCGAGTGGTGTTGGCGGGCCGGTGAAGGGACGGGCCGCGAAACGGAGCGAGCGTGCGGGAGCCCGCTCAGCGGCATACGGCGTCGCTCAGAGGACGGTGCGCAGCGCCCGGTCCAAGTCGGTCCAGAGGTCCTCGACGTGCTCGATGCCGACGGAGAGCCGGACGAGGTTGGGCGGGACGGTCGCCGGCTCCGCGGGCTGGCGACGGCGCCGCTCGAGCTGGGACTCGACCCCTCCCAAGCTCGTGGAGTGCAGCCAGACGCGCGTCGCCGCACACACCCGCTCGGCCGCATCGGCGTCGCCGGCGACGTCGATGGACAGCATCGCGCCGGACCCCGGATAACGGACCCGCTCCAGGGCTGGATGGCCCTCGAGCCGCGCGGCGAGCTCGGCGGCGCTGGCGCAGGCCCGCTCGTAGCGCACTCCGAGGGTGCGCAGCCCGCGCAGGCCGAGGTAGACCTCCATCGGACCGGCGATGGCGCCGTGCAGCGTGCGGTGGCGATGCAGGCGGGTTCCCAGCTCGGAGCCGCGCTCGTCGCTCGCGACCACGGTGACCCCGAGGAGCACGTCGCTGTGCCCGGCGATGTACTTCGTCGCAGAGTGCACGACGACGTCGGCCCCCAGGCTGAGTGGCCGGCACCCGAGCGGCGTGGGGAGCGTGTTGTCGACGACGCTGAGCACCCCCTGTGAGCGGGCGGCGTCGAGCACGGCCGGAAGGTCCATGACGTCCATGAGCGGGTTCGTCGGCGACTCGAGCCACACGAGATCGGCGCCGGCGAGGTCGGCCACGAAACCCTCGGTGTCGGTGGCGTGTCGACGACGGACCGTGCCACCGGCCTTCTCGAAGTCCTCGAGGAGCAGGACCGTCCCGTTGTACGTCGTGTCCGGGGCGACGATCGTCCCGCCGGGCGGCACGAGCGCGAGTGCCGCCGCGATGGCGCCCATCCCGGAGGCGTGGACGAGCGCCCGGCCCCCCTCGAGCTCGCCGATGGCCGCCTCGAAGGCATCCCAGGTGGGGTTGCCGACACGGGCGTAGTTGACGGCCGCATCGGGGATGTAGGTCGACGAGAGCACCACGGGAGGGTTCACCGGGCCGCCCGGCACGTGGGCCGGCCGACCTGCCGAGACGAGGATGGTGTCGACGTGGAAGGCGGGAGTCTCGCTCACCGCGTCAGCCTACGGGCCACCCCTGACCACCCGTATAGAGTCTCGTCTGATGACCAGCGACCAGCCCGTGCAGCCAAGCGATCCGGACCAGCGCGACGCCGTCGACGCCGCGTCGAACGGACACCGGGGTCGCCGGCCCCGCGTCGCCATCGTCTTCGGTGGCCGCTCCTCGGAGCATGCGGTGTCGTGCGCCACCGCCGCCGGGGTGATGCGTGCGATCGACCGGGACAAGTACGACATCGTCCCGATCGGGGTGTCGAGGGACGGCCAGTGGGTGCTCGTCGCGGACGACCCTGCCCGGTTCGAGCTGACCGCGGGACGCACCCCAGAGGTGCTCCCCGACCGGGCCCACGTCGTCCTGCCCCTGTCGACCCGCGAGACCGGGTTGACCATCCTCGAGGCCGGCCAGCCGCCCAAGGAGCTCGGCGACGTCGACGTCGTGCTGCCCCTGCTCCACGGCCCCTTCGGTGAGGACGGGACGCTCCAGGGCTTCCTCGAGCTCTCCGACATCCGCTATGTCGGGTCCGGGGTCTTCGCCTCGGCGGCCGGGATGGACAAGCACTACATGAAGGTCGTGTTCGCGGGCCACGGCCTCCCGGTCGGCCCCTACACCGTCATCACGGACCGGGCCTGGCGATCCGACCCGGCCGCCGCGCTGGACTCCTGCTCCGCCCTGGGTCTCCCGCTCTTCGTCAAGCCGGCGCGGGCCGGTTCGTCCATGGGCATCAGCAAGGTCGACGACCCAGCGCTCCTCGAGACGGCCATCGAGCAGGCCAGGGAGCACGACCCCAAGGTCATCGTCGAGGCCGCCATCCGGGGCCGCGAGATCGAGTGCGCCGTCCTCGAGGGGCACGGCACCGACGCTCCCCGAACCTCACAGGTCGGTGAGGTCGCGGTCCATGACAACCACGCGTTCTACGACTACGAGGCGAAGTACCTCGCCGAGGCCGACGTCGACCTGACGTGCCCCGCCGAGGTGCCCTCGCACATCTCCGACGAGGTCCGGCGCCTCTCCGCTGCGGCCTTCGAGGCGCTCGGCTGCGAGGGCCTGGCCCGGGTGGACTGCTTCTACACCGACGACGGTCGGGTCCTCATCAACGAGATCAACACCATGCCGGGCTTCACCCCGCACTCGATGTATCCCCGCATGTGGGCCGCCTCAGGGCTGACCTACACCGAGCTCATCGATGAGCTCGTCTCACTGGCCCTCGAGCGCCGCACCGGGCTGCGCTGAACGTCCCCGGCTGCCGTGTGCGGCCGGGACAGATCAGGAGCAGCGTCGACCGGTCTCGGGCAGGGCGCGGGCAGTGTCGCCGAAGGCCGGCAGGAGGAGGGGGACCGGGCCGTGCGCCTCCGGGACCAGCACCTCGATGGCCGGCTCGCGCCCGTAGGTGACGGCCGCCGTGCCGTCGGACAGCTGGCGGACGACCCAGTCGACACCGTCGACTGCGACGCACGAGTCCACGGTCGGGGCGGGTGCCGGGAGCCCGCACCGGGCAATGATGGGTGGATCGCCCCAGGCCGCCAGCGAGGGGTCGTCGGGAGCCGTCGGCACCGACGGCAGCCCACTGACCTCCGTCGGCCACCGAGCGGACGAGCAGGCCGGCTCGTCGGCCAGCGGCGCGAGGCTCACCTCAGGTGCGGATGAGCACGCGGCTGCCAGGAGCAGGGCTCCCAGGGTCGCCGCAGCGGTCCTGAAGCGCCTCGTCCCGGGACTGGAACGAGGGGAGCGCGCCAGCGGCATCATGGGTGCACGGACCGACGGGACCCGGGCTTCATGCAGCGGCGACCCTCCGGTGTCGACGAGACGAGTGGTCCAGACGGGCGCCTCCGACGTGCGCGTCAGACGTGCACCACGGTGCAGGTCAGGGTCCGCGTGATGCCCGGCACGTCCTGGAGCTTGGCGATGACGAGGCGCCCCAGGTCGTCCACGTTGGCCGCCTCGACCCGCGCAATGACGTCGTAGGGGCCGGTCACGTCCTCGGCCAGCGTCACGCCGCTGATGCCGGCGATCGCCTCCGCAACCGTCGCCGCCTTGCCGACCTCGGTCTGGATCAGGATGTAGGCCTGGACCACGTGTCACCTCACTGTGTTGACGAACCTGCGCTTGTCTTCCGGTGGGGAGCCGGCTCCCACGGCCCACGCCCTCGGCTCGCACGACGGCAGGGTGCCGCGGAGGGAGCCGATGTGCCAAGGGCCGTGCTCTGACGCTACCTTGCCATGGGACGTCTCGTCCCATGGAAACCGGCGCGATCGGTGCCGAACCGCGATGAAGAGGTGTGATTCGTGTCAAGCCGGCCCGGACCCAGCCTGACGGGTGGCACACCCCTCCGTGGCCTCGACGAGGAGGAGGTCCTCGGTCGGATCCTCCCGTTGTTCCGTCCCGTCGCCGGCCTCATCGTGCCTCCGGGTGACGATGCCGCCGTCATGTCGACCGAGGACCGGACCATCGTGACGACGGACACCGTGGTCCTCGGTCGGGACTGGCTCGATGCGTGGTCGTCGGGAGCGGACGTCGGCACCAAGGTCGTGGCCCAGAACCTCGCGGATGTGGCGGCGATGGGTGGCCGCCCCACCGGGGTGCTCGTCACGCTGGTCGCCGACCCGATGACCTCCCTCGAGTGGGTGGTCGACCTGGCCCGGGGGATCGCCGACGCGTGCGACCGGGTGGGCGTCGCGGTGCTCGGCGGAGACCTGTCATCGGCGCCGCCCGGGGTCGTCATGGTGTCCGTCACCGCGCTCGGCAACCTGGCCGACGTCGACGCCTCCCCGGTCCTGCGATCCGGCGCGCGCCCCGGGGACCGGCTCGCGGTCCGTGGGTCGCTCGGCCTCGCCGCAGCCGGCCTGCACCTGCTGATGCACGACCGGGCTGACCGGCACCCGGAGGCAGTGGCCGTCCAGCGGCGCCCCACCCCACCCCTTGAGGCCGGACCGCAGGCGGCGGCTGCTGGGGCCAGCGCGATGCTCGACGTCTCGGACGGCCTGATGCGAGACGGTGGCCGAATCGCCCGCGCGAGCGGTGTCGTCCTCGAGCTCGACCGGCGCTCACTGGGAGATGACGTGGCGCGGATCGCCGACGCGGTCGGCGAGGAGACCGCCTGGGACTGCGTCCTGGCCGGTGGCGAGGAGCACTCGCTGCTCGCGACCTTCCCACGAGGCATTCCGACCGGCTGGAGGGTCATCGGCGCGGTGCGCGCGCCGTCGGAGGGAGAGGCGCCGGGTGTCCTCATCGAGGGTCGGCAGCCCCGGCAGACCGGATGGGACCACTTCAGAAATGGCGAAGGCCGGCGTCCCTGACGGGAGCCGGCCTCGCGAAGGCGGATGCGGTCAGCGAACGACCTTGCCCGCCTTCAGGCATGAGGTGCAGACGTTGATGCGCTTCGGCGTCACACCGCCCACCAGCGTCCGAACGCGCTGGATGTTGGGGTTCCAGCGGCGCTTGGTGCGGCGGTGCGAGTGCGAGATGTTGTGACCGAAGCTCGGTCCCTTGCCGCAGACGTCGCAGTTGGCAGCCACGGGTATCTCCTGAATGTCGGGGTCTTGATCACGTACTGGTGCCCCCGTCAGCACCGGCTCGGCGCTCGGCACGTCCGCGGGGCGTGCTTCACCCGCTCGACGCGAAGGGAACCGGTCAAGAGTAGCCGACCGGAGCCCGACTCAACAAAACGGCGACGTCGTCAGGCGACGGCCCGGGCCGCCTCGACGAGTCCTCGGGCATAGCTGGGGCCATGGGAGGCCGTGTGGGTGGCGAGCGGATGGAGCTGGTGCAGGGGGACCAGGCGGCGCCAGCCCGCGGTGAGCCCTGCGGTGTCGGCGTACGAACCGAGGACCCGATCGAGATGAGGACAGCCGAAGAGCATCAGCATGGCGATGTCGGTGAGGCCGTGGCCGCCATGGGCAGCAGGGTCGATGAGAACGGCCCCGTCGGGGGTGAAGACGATGTTGCCCGCCCACAGGTCGCCGTGGATCCGAGCGGGAGGGCGGCCGTCGTCATAGTCGCCCGCCGCGATGCGGTCACAGAGGGCGTCGACCAGCCTCGCGTCACCGGGGTCGAGGTGGCCGACGTCCACGGCCCTGCGGACGAAGGGGCGGACGCGCTGCTCGGCGAAGTAGCGCCCCCACGACGGCTCCGGGTCGTTGCTCTGCGGCTGTCTGCCGATCCACGCAGGCCCGACCCATCCAGCCGGAGGCGCACCGAATGCAGGTGCACCTGTGGCATGCGTGACGGCGAGGGCGGCTCCGAGCGCTGCGGACGCCGCCGCGGTCGCACCAGCCGCGCTGAGATGTCGCAGGTCGATGTGCCGTCGTCCCACGCCGACCACCTCGACCACCTTCGCCCCGTCGACGGGCTCCGCCTCGGCGAGCCACCGAAGTCCCGCAGCCTCGGCCCGGAAGAAGCCATCAGGCGCATCCGCTCTGGTCTTGCGGTGGATGCCGGGTGCGGGTCGGGTGGGCACGGGACAACGCTAGAGGGCCACGGCGCCAGAGCGTCGGGACGACGCAGTAGCCTGCCGAACACGACCTCTGGTCACGGAGGGTCACCCGAGCGCGGCGCGGACCGGTGCGGATGGAGCGGAAGGAGCCGGATGGCTGGCGGGTCAGTGAGCCCGGTGGGGGCCCTCGAGGCCCTTGACGTCAATGCGGTGCGCCGCTGGGCCGTCCTCGTCCGGTCCGTCCTCGCCGCGCGGCGTGCCGAGATCGACGCCCTGAACGTCTTCCCGGTGCCCGACGGCGACACGGGCACCAACCTCTACCTCACCTTCGACGCGGCCATCGACCGGATGCTCACCGGCTCGGCGGACCAACCGCCTCCGGAGAACGTCGCGCACCTGCTCAAGGACTTCGCGGCCAACATGCTGTGGACAGCTCGCGGCAACTCTGGGGTGATCCTGAGCCAGCTCGTCCGGGGTCTCGCCGAGGGGGTCGGAGACAGCGCAGAGGTTCGCGCGAGCGACCTCGCATCGGGGCTCGCCCGGGCCGACGAGCGGGCCTGGCAGGGCGTGACCGACCCGAAGGAGGGGACCATCCTGTCGGTGTCCCGGGCCGCAGCCCTGGCTGCGGGCGGCGCCGACACGCGGGACGGGGCCGTCGGCCTGCATCCTCTGACGGTGCGCGTGCTCGAGGCGGCCCAGGAGGCCCTGGCGCGGACTCCGGAGCAGCTGCCCGTCCTCGCCCGGGCCGGGGTCGTCGATGCCGGCGGCGCCGGTCTGGTCCTCGTCCTGGAGTGCCTCGAGCGGCTGGCTGCCGGCGACGACGGCAGGGTCGTCCTCGGTCTGTCGTCCTCTGACCGCCGGGGCCCTGCGCACCCGGACCACCGGCCGCCGCAGGTCACCCGGCCGCTTGACGCAGACCTCGTGGGTCCGGGGGAGCCTCCCGGCCCTGAGTACGAGGTGATGTACCTGCTCGCCGTGGAGGACGAGGTGCTCGTCGGCGGCCTCCGCGATCGCCTCGTCGAGCTCGGCGACTCGGTCCTCGTCGTGGGCGGCGACGGGGAGTGGAACGTCCATGCCCACGTCGACGACCCCGGGGCTGCCGTCGAGGCCGGGATCGAGGCGGGGCGGCCGCACCGGATCCGCATCACCCGGCTGATCAGCGACCTCCCCGCCGTGTCCAGTGGTGGCACCGACGCGGCGGGCCGACCCGGAGCCGAGGCGGCCACGGCCGGGGACGTCCAGGGGGCGCTGACCGGCGTCGTCGCGTGCGCCGCGGGGCGGGGCCTGGCCGACGTCTTCGAGGAGGTCGGAGCCGTCGTCCTCTCGTCCGGCCCGGGACACCGAGCCACCACCGGTCAGTTCATCGAGGCCATCCGCAGGCAGCACGCGACCGGAGTCAGGGGGGTCATCGTCCTGCCCAACGACGCCGACACCGAGCTGGCGGCGGCAGCAGCCGCCCGTGTCGTGGCCGACGAAGGGATCGAGGCGCACGTCGTCCGGGCCCGGACCGCGGTCCAGGGCGTGGCGGCGGTGGCGGTCCTCGACCGCCACCTCGGCCCCGCGACCAACCTTGTCGCCATGCAGGCCGCTGCAGCCGGCACCCGACACGGGGCCGTCACGATCGCCAACCGGGTGGGCCTGACCAGCGGCGGCCCGTGTCAGCCGGGCGATGTGCTGGGGGTCGTCGACGGTGACATCGTCATCGTCGGCTCCGACCAGCTCACGGTCGCCCGGGAGGTGGTGCACCGGCTCCTGTCGAGCGGCGGGGAGCTGGTCACCCTCGTGCTCGGGGACTCGGCTCCCGACGGTCTCGTGGCCGCCGTCGAGGCGACCGCCCGCCAAGCCCACCGCGGTGTCGAGGTGAGCGTCATCGACGGGGGCCAGCCGGTCTACACCGCCTTGGTCGGAGTCGAGTGAGATGGTGCTGCTCACCGAGGAGTCGCCGTTGACCAAGCTGCTGAAGAAGGCGGACGCGGCGGCGATGGCCAAGAACAAGGGGGTCGAGACGATCGGCGACCTGCTCGAGTTCGTCCCTCGCAAGTACCTCCCGCCCAACGAGCTCACCGACCTGTCACGGCTGCGCGTGGGGGAGAACGTCCTCATCGTCGCAGAGGTCGCGGCCGCGACGACCCGGCCCATGCGCAACCGACGCGGACAGCTGCTCAACGTCGTGCTGGCGGACTCCGCGGGCCACCAGCTCGAGGTGACCTTCTTCAACGCCTACGGGCACGAACGGAAGCTCCGCCCGGGGGTGCGCGGGTTCTTCATCGGCCAGATCGGCTCCTACGGCCGGCGGCTGCAGCTGACCCATCCGGACTATGAGCTGATCGACGAGCAGGACACGGCCGGGGAGATCGAGTACTACCGGACGCACTGGGTGCCGGTCTACTCCACGACGGGCAAGCTCAATGCCTTCCGGATGCGCAAGCTCGTCCACCAGGCACTGGACACGGTCGACCGGGTCCGCGAGCCCGTGCCCGACGAGGTCCGCGAGCGCCGGTCACTGCTCGGCCGGGCCGAAGCCCTGGAGCTGGTGCACCGGCCGCCCCTGACGAAGCGTCCGGACGCCGGGGTGCGGCGCCTGAAGTACGACGAGGCGTTCGTCCTCCAGACCATCCTCGCCCAGCGTCGCAAGGCCTCGGAGGCGCTCGTCGGCACCCCGCGGCGGCCGCGCCCGGACGGCCTGCTCGCTGCCTTCGACGACCGCCTTCCCTTCGAGCTCACCGACGGCCAGCGCGCGATCGGGGAGGTCCTGCTCGAGGAGCTGGGCCGGGAGCGCCCGATGCACCGGCTGCTCCAGGGGGAGGTCGGCTCCGGCAAGACCGTGGTGGCCCTGCGGGCGATGCTCGCTGCGGTCGACTCCGGGGGACAGGCAGCCCTGCTCGCGCCGACGGAGGTCCTCGCCGCGCAACACCACCGGTCCATCTCGGCACTGCTCGGCGACCTGGCGGTGCGCGGCATGCTCGGCGGCCGCGACATCGGGACCAGGCTCGCGCTGCTGACCGGCAGCCAGAGCGCGGGTGCAAGGCGTGCAGCGCTGCTCGACGCGGCGTCCGGCGAGGCAGGAATCGTCATCGGCACCCACGCCCTCATCCAGAAGCACGTGCAGTTCGCCGACCTCGCCCTCGTCGTCGTGGACGAGCAGCACCGGTTCGGCGTCGAGCAGCGGGACGCGCTGCGGGAGAAGGGGGTGGCGCCGCCACACGTGCTCGTCATGACGGCGACCCCGATCCCCCGGACCGTGGCGATGACCGTCTTCGGGGACATGGAGACCTCGACGCTGCGAGAGCTTCCCCGCGGGCGGTCCCCGATCGCCACCCACGTCGTCAAGGCCGACCGGCCGGCCTGGATGCAGCGGACCTGGCAACGCGTCGCCGAGGAGGTCGCCAAGGGCCACCAGGCCTACGTCGTGTGTCCTCGGATCGGTGAGCCCGACCCCGGGTCGATCCTCTCGTCCGACACCTCGGAGGAGGACGCGTCCGACTGGGAGCCGGTCAACTGGTCCGAGGCCGACTGGTCAGAGGCCGACTGGGGCGACGACGGGGAGGGGCAGCCCGCCCAACCACCGTCCGAGCTCACCGGTGTCTACACGATGTGGCACGAGCTGACGACCAAGCCGGAGCTGGAGGGGGTCCGCATCGGCGTCCTGCACGGCCGGCTCGACCCCGAGACGAAGGAGGCGACCATGCGCGCCTTCGGTGCCGGCGACATCGACGTGCTCGTCGCCACGACGGTCATCGAGGTCGGGGTCGACGTCCCCAACGCGTCGGTCATGGTCGTCGTCGACGCCGACCGTTTCGGCATCTCCCAGCTGCACCAGCTGCGGGGTCGGGTCGGCCGAGGGTCCGTGCCGGGGCTCTGTCTGCTCCTGACCAAGGACCCGGGGGAGCGGGCGGCCGAACGCCTCGACATGGTGGCCAGCACCACCGACGGCTTCGAGCTCGCGCGTGCCGACCTGCAGTTCCGGCGAGAGGGAGACGTCCTGGGAGCCCGCCAGAGCGGCCGGGGCAGCTCCATCCGGCACCTACGGCTCACGCGGGCGGAGGACGAGGAGATCATCGCCGAGGCGCGCGAGGACGCCTTCGAGCTCGTCGAGGCCGACCCGGACCTCCGCGTCCATCCCGCTCTGGCAGCGGCCGTCGCCACCCGCCTCGACGAGGACCAGGCCGTCTGGCTCGAGCGGGGGTGAGATGACGAGGATCATCAGCGGCTCAGCAGGTGGCCGCACGTTACGCACACCGCCCGGCACCGGGACCCGGCCGACCTCGGACCGGGTTCGCGAGGCCCTCTTCAGCCGGCTCGAGCACCACGGTCTGCTCGACAGCACCCACGTGCTCGACCTCTATGCCGGGTCCGGCGCTCTCGGGCTCGAGGCAGCGAGCCGGGGCGCCTCGATCGTCCTCCTCGTCGAGGCGGACAAGAAGGTGGCCGAGGTCATCGCGCGCAACATCGAGATCGTCGGGGTGCCCGGCGTGCGCGTCGTCACCGACACGGTCGAGCGGGTCCTTCGGGCCGGCCCGCCGGCCGGGATCAGGATGGACCTCGTCTTCCTCGACCCGCCCTACGACGTGGGGGAGGCCGCACTCACCGGCGTGCTCACGGCCCTCGTCGAGCAGGGGTGGCTCGGTCCGGAGGCCTTCGTCGTGGTCGAACGCTCCACCCGCTCGCCCCAACCGACCTGGCCGCCGGGCCTGGAGCTGTCTGGCGAGAAACGGTACGGCGAGACGACCATCTGGTTCGCCGAGCCTCCCCTGAGCGGTGGGGTCGCGTAGGTTGAGCACCGTGACGACCGACCTGCGCCGCTGCCTGTGTCCCGGCTCCTACGACCCGGTCACCAACGGGCACGTGGACGTCATCGAGCGGGCAGCGGCCCTCTTCGACGAGGTCGTCGTCGCCGTCCTGCACAACGAGGCGAAGCGGGGCACGTTCACCATCGACGAGCGGCTCGACCTCCTTCACACCTCGCTCGGCCACCTGGACAACGTGCGGATCGCAGCCTGGGCTGACCGGCTCGTCGTCGACGTGTGCCTCGAGGTGGGCGCCACGTCCATGGTCAAGGGGCTCCGGGGCGGGACGGATTTCGCCTACGAACTGCCGATGGCCCACATGAACCGCCACCTCACCGGCGTCGAGACGCTCTTTCTCTCCTCGGCCCCCGACCTCCAGCACGTGTCGAGCTCCCTCATCAAGGAAGTCGTCCGCTTCGGCGGCGACGTCTCGGGGCTGGTCCCTGACGCAGTGCTCGAGGCACTGCAGTCACGGATGCGCTGATTTGGGTCGCACCGACCCGCTCCGGTAGCCTTGGACGTCGGTCCACGTCTGTCTTGGCGCGGACCGAACCCACATCTACCGCTGTGCAGGAGTCATGGACCGTCCCGATCCCCGTTCGCCCCTGGTGCTCGACACCAGGGAGCTGTACCGGCGACCCGGGACGATGCACGAGCTCCAGCGCACCGTGGTGCTCCCCGAGGACCTCGGCACCGATGTCATCGCGATCAAGGCCGGCTCGCCGGTCGAGATCGAGGTGCGGCTCGAGTCGGTCGTCGAGGGAGTGCTCGTCACGGGTTCGGTCTCCGGCACGGCGACCGGTGCCTGCGTGCGGTGCCTGGATCCGGTCGAGCTCCCGCTCGTCGTAGGATTCCAGGAGCTGTTCGCCTACACCGATCGGGCGGCGCACCACCACGAGGTGGCGGGCGACTCGGACGAGGACGACGTGTACGAGCTCGTGGACGACCTGGTCGACCTCGAGACCGTGCTCCGGGACGCGGTCGTGCCCGCGCTGCCGTTCCAACCGGTGTGCCGGGACGACTGTCCGGGGCTGTGCTCCGAGTGCGGGGCTCGCCTCGCCGACGACCCGGACCACCACCATGAAGTGATCGACCCCCGATGGTCTTCCCTCAGCGGTCTGCTGGCGGACGACCCGCAAGAGAAGAGGAACTGACGTGGCTGTCCCGAAGCGGAAGATGTCGCGGTCCAACACCCGTTCGCGTCGCGCGAACTGGAAGGCAACGCCGACCACGCTGACCACGTGCCCCCAGTGCGGTGCAGCTGCCCAGCCGCACATCGCGTGCCCGTCCTGCGGGACGTACAAGGGCCGTTACTACGCCGTCGCCGAGCGCACCGAGCACCAGGCCTGACCCGGCCGTGGGCAGCCCCGTGAGCGACGGCGACGCGGGTGTTGTGGCGGTCCCTCAGCGGCCCGTCGATGCTCTGCTCGCCCACCTCCAGCAGGTGGTCGGACAGGACATCGACGAGCCGCTGCTGCTGCGTGCCCTCACGCACCGCTCCTTCGCCTACGAGAACGGCGGCGTCCCCAACAACGAGCGCCTGGAGTTCCTCGGCGACTCGGTGCTGGGGCTCGTCGTGACCGAGACCCTCTACCGCAGCCATCCCGATCTCGCCGAGGGACAGCTGGCCAAGCTGCGGGCCGCGGTCGTCAACATGCGCGCGCTCGCCGACGTGGCCCGTACGTTCGACCTGGGGCAGTACGTCATGCTCGGCAAGGGTGAGGAGGCCACCGGCGGTCGCGACAAGGCTTCGATCCTCGCCGACACGATGGAGGCGCTGATCGGCACGGTCTTCCTCTGCACCGACATCGAGCGCGCCGCGCAGTTCATCCATCACCACTTCGACGCGCTCATCGAGGAAGCCGCGACACTGGGGGCCGGTCTGGACTGGAAGACCAGCCTGCAGGAGATGGCCGCTGCCGTCGGACAGGGAACTCCCGAGTACCGGGTCGGGGAGCAGGGACCGGACCACGAGAAGGAGTTCCACGCTCGAGTCGTGCTCGGCGAGCAGGTGCTCGGGGAGGGCCACGGCCGCAGCAAGAAAGAGGCGGAGCAGAAGGCTGCGAAGGAGGCCTGGCACTCGCTGGACCGTCGGCGGACGGCCATGGCCGAGGCCGATGCCGATCCGAGAGCCGAGCGCTCTCGCCTGCCCTGAGCGCGGGTCGCCCGATGCCTGAGCTGCCTGAGGTCGAGGTCGTTCGTCGTGGCCTGGCCGACCACGTCGTCGGACGGCGCATCGACCGCGCACAGATCACCGGCCTGCGCGTCGCTCGTCGGCACGTCGCCGGCCCCGAGGACCTGGCCGACCGGGTCCGGGGGACCACTGTCACCGCGGCTGCTCGTCGGGGCAAGTACCTCTGGCTCGTGCTCGACGCTGACGAAGCCCTCATCATCCACCTCGGGATGAGCGGACAGATGCTCGTCAAGCCGGTCGACGCGCCACGAGAGAAGCACTGCCACGCGGTCTTCGACTTCGCCGACGACGGCCCCCAGCTCCGGTTTGTCGACCAGCGCACCTTCGGTGGGCTCGCGCTCTCACCTCTCGGCCGCGACGGCATCCCCGACGCCGTCACCCATATCGCTCCGGACCCGTTCGAGGCCGCGTTCGACCAACCCTCCGTCGTCAGACGGATGAAGCTGAGGGAGAGCGCGGTCAAGCGGGCCCTTCTCGACCAGTCGCTGGTGTCAGGGATCGGCAACATCTACGCCGACGAGGCGCTCTGGCGTGCGAAGGTCCATGGTGAGCGCGTCTGCGCGACCCTGACCAAGCCGATGCTGGGTCGAGTCCTCGACCATGCCCGCCAGGTCATGGCCGAAGCCCTCGAACAGGGGGGCACCAGCTTCGACACCCTCTACGTCAACGTGAACGGAGCGGGCGGCTACTTCGACCGGTCCCTGCACGCCTACGGGCGCGAGGGCACCGCCTGTGACCGGTGCGGCGCGCAGATGCGCCGAGAGCAGTTCATGAACCGCTCGTCGTTCTCCTGCCCGGTCTGCCAGCCGCGGCCCAGGCCCAGGCGGGACGACCTGGCGCCTCGCCTGTCCTGAGGTCAGGTCTCGCGAGGTCCTCGCCGAATCCCGCCGTCCTCTCCGCCCCACGCAGGACGCGTCACTGCAAGGGTGTCCCCATGAACGAGTCGGTCTTCACCTACGCCGCGCCGCGGCTCCGCTTCGGCGCGGGGGCGGCAGACGAGCTCTGGTACGACCTCGAGCGGATGGGCGCACGACGGGTGCTCGTCGTGACGGACCCCCGGGTGCTGGCCACCGGAGTCCCGCAGCGGGTCGCCGCGCAGGTTCGGGCCCACGGCGGCGAGGCGGTCGTCCACGACTCCGCACACGTCGAGCCGACCGACGCAAGCCTGGACGCGGCGGTCGCCCGGGCCAGGGCCGACGGGCCGTTCGACGCCGTGCTCGCCGTCGGCGGCGGGTCGGCGATCGACACGGCCAAGGCAGTCGACCTGCTCCTGACCAACCCGGGCGACCTCATGGACTACATCAACGCGCCCATCGGCCGCGCCCGTCCACCACAGCACCCGCTGTTGCCGCTCATCGCCGTGCCGACGACGACGGGGACGGGAGCGGAGAGCACGACCATCTGCGTCCTCGACGTCCTGTCGCTCCACGTCAAGACCGGCATCAGCCACGAGCGGCTCCGGCCCGCCCTTGCGGTCGTGGACCCCCGACTGACCATGACCCAGCCCGCGGGGGTGACGGCGAGCGCCGGCATGGACATCCTGTGTCACGCCCTGGAGAGCTGGACCGCGCGACCCTACGACAGCTATCCGCGCAAGGCCCCCCAGGAGCGCGTGCCCTACTGCGGCGCCAATCCCGTGGCAGACCTCTGGGCAGAGCGGTCCCTGAGCCTGCTCGCGCGAGCATTCCGGCCCGCCGTCCGGGATGGAGACGACGAGACGGCCCGTGCCGACATGGCGCTTGCCGCAACGTTCGCCGGTCTCGGCTTCGGCAACGCAGGCGTCCACGTCCCGCACGCCAACGCCTACCCCATCGCGGGTCGGGTCCGTGGCTTCCACCCTCGCGACTATCCGCAGGAGGAGCCGATGGTGCCTCATGGCATGGCCGTCGCGATGACCGCTCCGGAGGCCTTCCGCTGGACCTTCGCCGCCGGCCCCGAGCGGCATCTCGCCGCGGCGGAGCTGCTCGACCCGCAGCGCCGGGGACCGTGGGACGGGCCGCCGCAGGACCTGCTCCCGGCGATCCTCATCGACCTCATGCGGGAGATCGGCCTGCCGTCCGGTCTCGGCGCCGTGGGCTACGGAGAGTCCGACGTCGAGGCGCTCGTCGAGGGGGCGCTCAAGCAACAGCGCCTCCTGGCCATGAGCCCGCGGACCGTCACCGCGGAGGACCTGGCCGGAATCATCACCCGGTCACTCCGGCTCTGGGACTGACCACGCGGCTGGGAAACGGCGGGCGCTGACCGAGCCCAGCGGCATACAGTGCCGTGGTGACGATCCAGCCGCACCCGCTGACCCTCCCCGCCGCTGACTCCCGCGACTCCCGCGACTCCCGCGACTCCGGCGACTCCGGCGACTCCGGCGCGGACTGGCTCGACTGGGTCGGCCGCCGCGGCGACGACGAGCTGGCCCGCTGCCAGTCCCTCGTCGAGGAGCTCAAGGCGTCGCCCCCGACGGAGGCGCTCGACGCCTTGCACCTGTGGAACGACGCGCAGGTCGCCCTGTCCAACGCCGCCGCGGTGGGGTCCCTCTTCGCCGAGATCCATCCGGACAAGGCAGTCCGTGATCGGGCCGAGGCGGTCGCCCAGGGGGTTCAGAAGGTCGACACCGATCTCGGTCTCGACCAGCAGCTGTACGGCGTGCTCGCCGGGCTCGACCCGGCGGGACTGGATGCGGACGCCCTGCGTCTGCTCGAGCGCACCCTGCGTGACTTCCGCCGTTCAGGCGTCGACCGGGACGATGAGACCCGCGCTCGGCTTCGCGAGCTGAGCGAGAAGGGGCTGCTCCTCAGCCAGGAGTTCAGCAAGAACATCCGCGAGAACGTCCGGTCGGTGCGGCTCCGTCCCGAGCAGCTCGACGGCCTGCCGCAGGACTGGGTCGACGCGCACCCGGTCGATGACGAGGGCTTGGTCACGGTCACCACCGACTACCCCGACGTGGTCCCGTTCCGGACGTTCGCCAAGGACGCCGACGCGCGGCGTGCTCTCGTCAAGGAGTTCCTCACCATCGGCTGGCCGGCGAACGACGCGGTGCTCCAGGACATCCTCGCCGTGCGGCGTGAGACAGCGGCCCTGCTCGGCTACGAGTCGTGGGCCGACTACGACGCCGAGGTCAAGATGATCGGCACGGGGAAGGCGATCGCCGACTTCATCGACCGAATCACCGAGCTCGCGGCCGACAGCGCCGCCCGCGACAAGGCAGTGCTGCTGGAGCGGATGCGGCAGGACCGACCCGGGGCGACCGACATCGACGGCGCCGACCATGCCTACTACGCCGAGCTGGTCCGCAAGGAGCAGCTCGCGGTCGACGCCCAACGAGTGCGCACCTACTTCCCGTTCGAGGCGGTGCGCCAGGGGCTGCTCGACGTCACAGGTCGTCTCTTCGGCCTCGAGTGGAGGCCCGCCGAGGACCCCGCCACCTGGCACCCCGAGGTCGCGACATACGACGTGGCCTTCCACGGCAGGCGGATCGGTCGCATCCACCTCGACCTGCACCCCCGCGACGGCAAGTACAAGCACGCCGCGCAGTTCGACCTCGTGCGCGGGGTCCGGGGCGTCCAGCTCGCCGAGGGGGTCCTCGTGTGCAACTTCAACCGTGGGCTCATGGAGCACGACGAGGTCGTCACGCTCTTCCACGAGTTCGGTCACCTGGTGCACCACGTCGTCGCCGGGGACCAGGAGTGGGTCCGGTTCTCCGGCGTCGCCACCGAGTGGGACTTCGTCGAGGCGCCCAGCCAGATGCTCGAGGAGTGGGCTTGGGACGCGGACGTCCTCGCGACGTTCGCACGCAACGCTGAGGGAGAGACGATCCCGGCTGACCTCGTGGCGGCGATGCGTCGCGCGGACGACTTCGGAAAGGGCTACGACGCCCGGACCCAGATGTTCTACGCGGCGTTGTCCTATGACCTGCACGTCAACGAGACGGCGGACCTGACGGGGCGGCTGAAGGAGCTGATGGCGGCCTACTCCGTCTTCCCGTACATCGAGGGGACGCACATGCACTGCCACTTCGGTCACCTGGACGGCTACAGCTCCGCCTATTACACCTACATGTGGTCCCTCGTCATCGCCAAGGACATGTTCTCGGCCTTCGACCGGCACGACCTCTTCGACCCCGAGGTGGCCGGGGCCTACCGTGACAAGGTGCTCGCGCCGGGCGGGCGCCGCGACGCGGCCGACCTCGTCGCGGACTTCCTGGGCCGCCCCTACACCTTCGACGCCTACGCAGCCTGGCTCGCCGAGTGAGGGCCGCCCGGCCCACCCCTCGGCGGAAGGCGCCGTCGCGCCCGGGCCGCGCACGGCGGCTGACGCAAGCCCTCAGGGCATCGGCAGGTCCTTGAGCGCCACCCGCTGACCCGTGTGCCGCTCGCTCAGGGTCGCGAAGGCCTGACGAACCGTCTTGGCGAAGAGATGGGAGCCCTCGAGGCTCGGGTGGATCCGGTCGGCCTGCAGCTGCTCAGGATGGTTGCGCACGGCGGCAGCCCAGTCGGCCACGATGACGTTGGCACGCGACTGGGCGGCCGCTGCCAAGGTGGCGTTGTCTTCCTCGATGCGAGCGAACGGGCCCATGAGGTTGACGAGCACGACCATGCGGTCCGGGCCGAGGGCATCGAGCACGGCCTCAACTGCTCCCGGGTCGACTCCCGCGTTGGTGCCGAAGGCGAGCACGACGGCCCGACGGTTGCGGTCAGCCCGCGCGTCGACCGCGGCCAGCCCGTCGGCCCAGCGCCGGTTGGACTTCGCGTCGAGGCGGATGCCGGGGAAGTAGTAGGCGAGGGCATGGATGCTGCCGACCATCATCGAGTCCCCGTACCCGTCGATCTCCTTGCCCAGGGGCATGGTGAAGTCAGCCTTGGCGTCGTCGGCGGCGACGGACTTCGACAGGGTCGGGGCTGCGACCGCGGGCTGCTCGGCGGGGGCACGTCCCGGCGTCGTGGTAGCACCTCCACGCGGGGTCGCCGGGGCAGCGGCCGCAGCTGCCTTCTCGTTGGCCTCGAGCATGCGGGCCGTCTCGGACTGGTCGGGCGCGGTGAGCACGATGGCGGTCAGGGCGAGCGTCGCGGCCAG
Organism: Intrasporangium sp. DVR; assembly: GCF_040365325.1. Classification (NCBI taxonomy): domain Bacteria; kingdom Bacillati; phylum Actinomycetota; class Actinomycetes; order Micrococcales; family Intrasporangiaceae; genus Intrasporangium; species Intrasporangium sp. DVR. The sequence continues at coordinate 36,161 of NZ_BAABZW010000015.1, forward strand.
CGTCGTGCCGGCAACGACCTGCCGGGTGCGTCGTGACCACGAGAGCAGGAAGGCGCCGACGACCCGCAGCACACCCGAGAAGCCGAGCCGCCGGAACGGCGTCTCCACGAACCGGTGCGTCAGGTCAGCCAGGGCGAGGGTCACCAGGACGCACCAGCCGCGCGTGAGCAGGTGGCTCATGGTGCCGGGTGCGGAGGGGTTGTCCCGTGCGACGAGGAGGATGACCGGCCAGTGCCACAGGTAGATCGAGTAGGACCGGACCCCGACCCAGACCGCCACCGGGTTTCCGGTGAGTCGCTGCCACACCGTCGGTGGCCGGGTGGTGGACCGGTCGAGCACCCCGAGGACGAGAATGCCCGACGCGAGTGACGCGAGCAGGATCCCGCCTCGGAAGGTGGCGACGTCGCTCTCGTCGAGGAGGAGGAAGCCGGTCACCAGGACGAGCAGGGCTCCGGGGACGGCCAGCCGCCCGCCGGCGCCGAGGCGGGAGAGGCGGATTCGCCTGGCGATGTGAGGGTTGGCCCACGCGAACGCGAGAGCTGCCCCGATCATCAGGCCCATCAGGTGCGTGTCGGTGCCGTAGTACACCCGGGTCGCGTCCGCCCCGGGCTCCACGAGGACGGCCATCAGGAGGGCTGACGTCGCTGCCGCGACGAGCGCGACCGCGACCCGGGCCCGGGCCGCGGCGACGCTGACGAGCAGGAGGGTGAGGCCCGGCCAGAGCAGGTAGAACTGTTCCTCCACGGCGAGCGACCAGAAGTTCATGAACAGCTGCGGCGCCGTCTGGTCGAAGTAGCTGGACCCTGCGGTGATCTCCACCCAGTTCGTCGAGAAGGTCAACGCGCCGACGATCTGGCGGCCGATGTGGACGAGCAGGTCGCCGCTGACGAGGCGGGCGATGAGGGTGCTCACCGTGACGGTCACGACGAGCGCCGGCAGCAGCCGCCTGGCGCGCCGGACCCAGAAGTCCCGGAACCGGATCCGGCCGGTTCGTTCGTGCTCCCGCACGAGGAGGGTGGTGATGAGGAACCCCGAGACGACGAAGAACACGTCGACGCCGAGGTAGCCGCCGGGGAGCCACGGGGCGTTGAGGTGGAAGACGAGCACTGCGACGATGGCGAGCGCCCGGATGCCGTCGAGTCCTTCGATCCGGTCTGGTCGACGTCGGGGTCCTCCGGGTGGCGACGTGCTGCCGCCCGGTCGCGGGTGCGAGGCCGTGACCGGTTCCGAATGCGCGCTGCGGGCCACTCGAGGTGTGGCCGACGTCGTCACGTGGCTCCCTCCGCTCTCGACTGGTGGTCGACCGGGGGCCGGGCCCCACTGTGAGCATAGGGACGGAAGAGGAGCCCGGGACGGAGGCGCGCGGTGGGCCGCGGGGTCCGTGAGCGGCGTCCGCACGTGCGCCGACTCGCTGCAGGGGCCGTATGCCGCTGGGCCGGCTTCGACCGTTTCGCCCGGGTGGGTGGGTGGTCGGTTCGGACGTGGCGGTCGCCCTACGGTGGTGCCATGAGCGACCTGAGGCGCGTGACGGTGTTCGTCCGAGGCCGCGTGCAGGGCGTCGGCTTCCGGTGGTGGGCCCGGGCCCGGGCGCTCGAGCTCGGCCTCGTCGGACATGCGCGCAACATGGCGGATGGACGGGTCGAGGTCGTGGCGCAGGGTTCCGCCGCCGCGGTGTCCCGGCTCGAGGAGCTCATTCGTGAGGAGCCCACGACGACGGGACGCCCTGGCCTGGTCGAGTCGGTCGTGGTCCTGCCCGGCGCCCCGCGCGACGACCTGTCCGGCTTCGTGGAGCGCTGAGCAGGCGACGGATCTCCCGGCGCCGGTCCGCCCACCGGTCGGGCGGACGAGCCGGCGCTGGTCTGACCTAGCCTGATGCGGTGAGCGACCGCGAGACGCCCGAGATGCCCGCCGAGCTGCTTCGGCTCCGGAGCAGCATCGACAACATCGATGCGGCCCTGGTCCACCTGCTGGCGGAGCGGTTCAAGTGCACGCAGCAGGTGGGACGGCTCAAGGCGGAGCGCAACCTCCCCCCAGCCGACCCCGCTCGCGAGGAGCGCCAGATCGCTCGGCTGCGCACGCTCGCACACGAGGCCGGGCTCGACCCGGTCTTCGCGGAGAAGTTCCTCAACTTCATCATCGCCGAGGTCATCCACCACCACGAGCAGATCGCCTCCGGCGAGGAATGACGATCGAAAGAGCAGTTCGCGACACGGGTGGTGTCGCGAACTGCTCTCTCGATCGCACGGGGGGTGTCGCGAACTGCTCTTTCGATCGCACGGGTGGTGTCGCGAACTGCGCTCTCGACGGGCTAGTAGAGCGTCGCGTCCTGGCGCACATCGAGGGCGGCGTCGTACTCGGCGGCCTCCTGCTCGGTGAAGCCGCCCGCCTCACGGGTCATCCGACCTGCCGTGGGCAGGGCCGACCGCTCGGGCCAGGTCGCCGAGTCCCAGAGCCGGGACCGCTTCATCGCCCGGGCGCACTGGAAGTAGACCCGCTCGACGGTGACGACGAGGACGGCGGCCGGCTCGGTGCCCTTGACGGCATGTCGAGCCAGCTCCTGCGGATCGGTGGAGATGACGGCGGTGCCGCGCACGCGCACCTCCTCGCCCATGCCGGGCACGAGGAAGATGATCCCGACACGCGGGTCGCGCACGATGTTGCGCAGGGTGTCGAGCCGGTTGTTGCCGCGGCGGTCCGGGATGACGAGCGTGCGCTCGTCGTGGACCACGACGAACCCGGGTGCGTCGCCCCGCGGTGACTGGTCGAGGCCGCCCTCTCCGACCGTGGCGATGACGCAGAACGGCGAGGCCTCGATGATGTCGGCCTGGCTCGGCAGGATCGTGCGGGACTCCTTCTGGACCGAGGGCAACGCCGGCTGGTGCGGGTACACCTCGAGGAGGCGCTCGATGGAGGTGATGCTGTGGAGGTCGCTCACGACATCACTGTAGGTCGCCCACGACCACGGGCCCGCCCCCGGTGAGCAACGTCGCCGCCAGGCCATGCGGTCCGTCCAGGACCACGACGGGGCCGCGGACGGCCCTGACCGTCTCCCTTACTGCCTCCGGCTCGGGCGTCGACAGTCTCAGCTCGAGCAGTCGGATACCGCTGTCGGGCAACAGGGTCGACGGTGGGGGAGTGTGCCAGAGGATCCGTGACGGGGCGAGCCCGCCCAGCGGCATACGGCCGTCATGGGGGACCGTGAGGGCCCACTCGTTCGGACCCCGACGCAGCTCGAGGACGTCAGCCTCGCCGGCCAGCGACTCGACGCGCACGACCCAATGGACCAGCGCCGGCCCGTCCGCGAGGCGCGCCCGCATCGCCTCGGTGTCGAGCTCGAACCACCGCGGCCGCCCGGGATGCGGCGCCTCGGGATCGACGGCGATCACCTCGAGGTAGTGGTCGGGGCCCAGTGAGAGCAGCCGGTTGTGCGTGCCGAAGGCCTCGTGCCGTCCACCCGGCTCGAGCGGCGTGCCGAGGCGCTCCTCGACCCACCGGCTGCCCTCGTCCAGCGTGGCCGCGGCGACCACGAGATGGTCGATCGTGCTCACGCGGGTCACCCTAACCCGCGTGTCCACGGGCCACGTCCGGCGGAAGGTCCACGGTTCGACGCCGGCCGCCTAGTAGTCTGACCGGGATCTTGCGCAGGTGGCACCGTCACTGAGGCGGAGGTCGCACCGCAGGTCGGCAGAAGGAATCCACGGGTCGTGTACGTCAAGAGCCTCACCCTGAAGGGCTTCAAGTCCTTCGCGTCGGCGACCCACCTGCGCCTCGAGCCGGGGATCACCTGCATCGTCGGGCCCAACGGCTCGGGCAAGTCCAACGTCGTCGACGCCCTCGCGTGGGTGATGGGGGAGCAGGGCGCCAAGTCCCTGCGCGGCGGCAAGATGGAGGACGTCATCTTCGCCGGCACAGCCGGCCGCGCCCCGCTCGGCCGCGCCGAGGTGGCGCTGACCATCGACAACACCGACGGCGCCCTGCCCATCGACTACACCGAGGTCACGATCGCCAGGACGATGTTCCGCAACGGCGGGTCGGACTACTCGATCAACGGCACGCCGTGCCGGCTGCTCGACATCCAGGAGCTCCTCTCCGACAGCGGCATCGGCCGCGAGATGCACGTCATCGTGGGGCAGGGCCAGCTCGACACCGTGCTGCGGGCCACGCCGGAGGAGCGGCGCGGCTTCATCGAGGAGGCGGCTGGCGTCCTCAAGCACCGCAAGCGCAAGGAACGCGCGCTGCGCAAGCTCGAGGCCATGGACGCCAACCTCACCCGGGTCCAGGACCTCACGGGCGAGATCCGCCGCCAGCTCGGACCCCTCGGTCGGCAGGCCGAGACCGCTCGCAAGGCGGCCGTCATCCAGACCGACGCCCGCGACGCTCGCCTGCGTCTGCTCGCCGACGACCTCGTCCAGCTCACCTCGACCCTCGAGCAGGAGGTCGCGGACGAGTCCGCGCTGATCCAGCGCCGCACCGAGGTCGAGGAGGCGATGGCCGAGCTCAACCACCGGATCGGCGGGCTCGAGCGGGCCGCCGAGGACGCCCGCCCCGCACTCGCGCAGGCCCAGGACCAGTACCTCTCGCTCAGCCGGCTCGTCGAGCGGATGGCCTCGACCCTCTCCCTCGCCTCGGAGCGGGTCCGCCTGCTCAGCGAGGACGACAGCGACGCCCAGGCGAGCCAGTCGGCGCGCGACCCGGAGCAGCTGCGCGCCCAGGCTGCGGAGGTCCGCGAGCAGGAGGAGATGCTCGGTGCCGAGCTCGACGAGCTCAAGGCCACCCTCGAGGAGGCCGTCCTCACCCGCAACGACGCCGAGCGCCGGTTCGCCGAGGAGACCTCCCGGCTGGCGCGGGCCACCAGGGCAGCCGCCGACCGCCGTGAGGGCCTGGCCAAGCTCGGCGGACAGGTCGGAGCCCAGGCGTCCCGGATCGAGGCGCGTGAGGCTGAGCTCGGCCGCCTCCGCTCCACCGCAGAGCAGGCCCAGCTGCGGGCGGCCGAGGCGGAGCGGGAGTTCGCGAGCCTCGAGGCCAGCGTCGCCGAGGACGAGGAGGGCGAGGAGGGCCTCGACTCCGACTACGAGCGGGCCGCCGCCGAGCTCGAGGCCGCCGAGGCCGAGGTCGCCCGGTGGCGCGACGCCGAGCAGGCCTCCGAGCGAGCCCGCACGACGGCCGCCGCGCGCATCGAGGCCCTGGAGCTGAGCCTGAGCCGCAAGGACGGGGCCGCCACCCTCCTCGCCGCGGCGCAGGACGACCTCGACTCCCACGGCATCATCGGCTCGGTCGCCTCCCTCGTCACGGTCGACCCGGGCCTGGAGAACGCCGTTGCGGCCGCCCTCGGGACCGTGGCCGAGGCCCTCGCGGTGAGCTCTCTCGACGCCGCCGCCCGGGCGCTCGAGACGCTGCGCTCCGAGGACGCCGGTCAGGCGAGCCTGCTCGTGCCGGAGTCGGCCCAACGGATCGACGTCTCGACGTGGCCCCCGCTCGAGAGCGGCGCGCGCTGGGCCCGGGACGTGGTCCAGTGCCCGGAGGTGCTGCGCCCGGCCGTGGACCAGGCGCTCGAGCGGGTCGCGCTCGTGGACGACACTGCTGCCGCCGCTCGGCTCGTCCGGTCCCGGTCGGGGGTCACCGCGGTCACCCGTGACGGGGACGTCTACGCACCGGGCCTCGTGCGCGGTGGAAGCCTCACCGCGCCGAGCCTGCTCGAGCTGCAGGCGGCCCTGGAGTCGGCCCAGGCCGAGGCCACCCAGGCCACGCGGGAGGGGGAGCGGGCCCGGTTCGCGCTTGCCGCGGCTGAGTCCGCTCGAGCCGAGGTCAACGACCGGGTCGAGGCCACCCTCGAGCGGCTCCACGAGAGCGACGCCCGGATGTCCGCGATCGCCGAGCGGCTGGGCTCTCTCGGCCAGACGCTCCGAGCGGCGCGGGCCGAGGTCGAGCGCACCGAGAAGGCCATCGCCGACGCCCGAGCGGCTCTCGAGGCCGACCAGGCCGGGCACGCCGAGCTGCTCGAACGCCTCGAGGCCGCGAGCGCCGAGGGGGAGATCGAGGCCGAGCCGTCCACCGAGGAACGCGACCGGCTCGACGCCGTCGCGAGGGAGGCCCGCGCGACGGAGACCGAGCTGCGCCTCGGCCTGCGCACGCGCGAGGAACGCGTGCGAGCCCTCCGCGACCGGGCCGAGGCCCTCGAACGCGCCGCCCGGCACGAGGAGGAGACCCGGGAGCGGCTGGCTGCACGACGAGCCCGGCGGGAGCGCGAGGCGCACGTCGCCGAAGCCGTCCGCATCGCTGCCGGCTGGGCCCACGGCCTGCTCGTCGACTCCGCCGAGGAGGCCGACGCTGCTCGTCGGACGGCTGAGGAGGCCCGCAACGAGCGTGATGCCGAGCTGGCGCTCGTCCGGCGTGACCTGGCGACCCTGCAGAACGAGCTGCGCGAGCTGACCGACAGCGTCCACCGCGACGAGGTGGCCCGCGCCCAGCAGCGGCTGCGCATCGAGCAGCTGCAGCAGCGGGCCGTCGAGGAGCTCGGCATCGCGCCCGAGTCGCTGGTCGAGGAGTACGGCCCTCACCAGCGCGTCCCCTTCGTACCCGACCCGGACGCCGACCCCGAGGCGCCGCAACCGGACCCGGTGCCCTTCGTCCGGGAGGCGCAGGAGAAGCGGCTGCGGCAGGCGGAGCGCAAGCTGTCCGCCCTCGGGCGGATCAACCCGCTCGCGCTCGAGGAGTTCTCCGCCCTCGAGGAGCGGCACAAGTTCCTCACCGAGCAGCTCGAGGACCTCAAGAGCTCCAAGCGCGACCTGCTCGACATCATCAAGGAGGTCGACGAGCGGGTCGAGCGGGTCTTCGCCGAGGCTTTCGAGGACACCGCCGTCCAGTTCGAGCGGGTCTTCCAGCGGCTCTTCCCCGGCGGGGAGGGACGCCTCGTCCTCACCGACCCGGCCAACCTGCTCACGACCGGCCTGGAGGTCGAGGCCCGACCGCCCGGCAAGAAGATCAAGCGGCTCTCGCTGCTGTCCGGTGGTGAGCGGTCGCTCGTCGCCGTCGCGCTCCTCGTGGCGATCTTCAAGGCCCGGCCCTCGCCCTTCTACATCATGGATGAGGTCGAGGCCGCGCTCGACGACGCCAACCTCGGCCGCCTCATCACCCTCTTCGAGGAGCTCCGCGACAGTTCGCAGCTCATCGTCATCACCCACCAGAAGAAGACGATGGAGATCGCCGACGCCCTCTACGGCGTCAGCATGCGCGGCGACGGGGTCACCACGGTCGTCTCGCAGCGGCTGCGGGACGTCACCGACCAGCGCACCGCCTGAGCGCACCCACGCGCGGGACCGAGCCCGGCGGCATACGGCATGAGGGGTATGCCGCTGGGCTCGGTGGGCCTGTCCCGCCCCGTTGGAGGGGTGGCGCGGTCGGCCGGACCGGCCCGTGGGCCGTGATTGGATGGGCGACGTGGAGACTCTCTGGACCTTTGTGATCGTCGGCGTCGTCATCCTCGCCCTGGGGATCGGGTTCGCCGTCACCCTCCTGCGCGGCCGTGGCCGTCCCGAGCGCGAGGTCGAGGCGCCGCGCCGCCCGGCGCCGGGTGTGCCCGCCCCGTCCGAGGAGGACCTCGACCGCGAGGGTGCGACGGGCCCCGGAGGGACGGTCACCACCGAGGCCCCGGAGGACCTGCTCCCACCCGTCCTGGAGCCGACGCCGACCATCGAGCGTCCGGAGTCGGCCCGAGGTCGCCTCCAGCGGCTGCGGGCGCGGCTGGCCAGGTCCAACACGGCGCTCGGCAAGGGACTGCTCGCCCTCCTGTCCCGCGGCCGGCTCGACGAGGAGGCGTGGGAGGACGTCGAGGACACGCTCATCGCCTCCGACCTCGGTGTCGAGGCGACCGAGGAGCTCATCGCGTCCCTGCGGACCCGCGTGAAGGTCGACGGCACGACCGACGAGTCGACGGTGCGGGAGTGGCTCCGCGAGGACCTGCTGCGGCTGGTCCAGCCCGACATGGACCGCCGCATCACCTCGTCCCGCGTCGGCACCCGCCCGGCGGTGATCCTCGTCGTCGGCGTCAACGGCACCGGCAAGACGACCACCGTCGGCAAGCTCGCCCGCGTCCTCGTCGCCGAGGACCGCGACGTGCTGCTCGGTGCCGCCGACACCTTCCGTGCGGCAGCGGCCGACCAGCTCGACACGTGGGGAGCCCGGGTCGGGGTCCCGACGGTGCGGTCCGACCGGGAGGGCGCCGACCCCGCCGCCGTGGCCTTCGACGCGGTCAAGGCGGGTATCGAGCAGGAGGTCGACGTCGTCATCATCGACACGGCCGGCCGGCTCCACAACAAGGTCGACCTGATGAACGAGCTCGGCAAGGTCAAGCGCGTCATCGAGAAGCAGAGCGAGATCGACGAGGTGCTGCTCGTCCTCGACGCGACGACCGGCCAGAACGGCCTGCAGCAGGCCAAGGTGTTCAGCGAGGCCGTCGACGTGACCGGCATCGTCCTGACGAAGCTCGACGGCACGGCCAAGGGCGGGATCGTCGTCGCGGTCCAGCGGCAGCTCGGGGTGCCCGTCAAGCTGGTCGGCCTGGGCGAGGGCCCCGACGACCTGGCGCCGTTCGACCCGGCTGACTTCGTCGACGCCATCCTGGACTGACATCGGCTGCCGACATCGCCGGCCCGGAGACGAGCATCGGCCGGGCCCGTCCACATCGTGGGCGGGCCCCTCGTACGAAACGCGGCGCTAACAGTCGGGCGGGGTTGTTGACACGGCCGTAACACGGGGTGCCTGCCGGTGAAACGGCCCCTCCCCAAGATCAACGCCATGACTACCGCACTGGTGCCGCTCGCGGCAGAAGCACCGGAGATCAACGAGGCGGCGACGGCGTTCATGCTGATCGCCTCCGCGATGGTCCTCCTCATGACCCCCGGCCTCGCGCTCTTCTACGGAGGCATGACGCGAGCCAAGTCCGTCCTCAACATGATGATGATGTCCTTCGGTGCGCTCGGCGTCGTCGGCGTCATCTACATCCTGTGGGGATACTCGATGTCCTTCGGGCCCACCAACATCGGCGGGATCTTCGCCAGCCCCTTCGACTACTTCGGCCTCGGCCAGCTCCTCGACGACGGCTCGGGCAGCCCGAAGCTCATCGACGTCTTCGGGGCGGGGGTCTTCATCCCCGAGGTGATCGTCGCCGGCTTCCAGCTGACCTTCGCCGTGATCACGGTCGCCCTCATCAGCGGTGCCATCGCGGACCGGGTCAAGTTCTCGACCTGGCTCGTCTTCGCGGGCATCTGGGCGACGATCGTCTACTTCCCGATCGCCCACATGGTGTGGGGCGGCGGCCTGCTGTCGGCCTCTGAGAACGGCCTGTCGGCCAGGATCTTCGGCGTGACCGAGGGCGCGGCCACCGTGGTGCCGATCGACTTCGCCGGCGGGACCGTGGTCCACATCAACGCCGGGATCGCCGGCCTCGTCCTCGCCCTCATCGTCGGCAAGCGTCTGGGCTTCGGCAAGACCGCCATGCGGCCGCACAACGTCCCGCTCGTCATGATCGGCGCGGGGCTGCTGTGGTTCGGCTGGTTCGGCTTCAACGCCGGCTCCGAGCTGGCGGCCGACGGCGTGGCCTCGGTCGTCTGGCTCAACACCACCGCCGCGACCGCTGCCGCGATCATCGGCTGGCTCATCGTCGAGAAGCTGCGGGACGGGCACGCCACCTCCATCGGGGCCGCCTCCGGTGTCGTCGCGGGCCTCGTCGCGGTCACGCCGGCCTGCGGGGCACTGTCCCCGGTCGGCTCGCTCATCCTCGGCGTCGTCGCCGGAGCCTTCGCGGCGCTGGCGGTCGGGCTCAAGTACCGGTTCGGCTACGACGACTCGCTCGACGTCGTCGGCGTCCACCTCGTCGCCGGGCTCTGGGGCACCATCGGTGCAGGGCTGCTGTCCACGACCACCGGCCTGCTCTACGGCGGCGGCTTCCAGCAGACCGCCCTGCAGATCATCATCGCGCTCGTGTCCCTCGTCGTCTCCGGCGTGCTCACGGCGCTCATCGGCCTCGCCCTGAAGTACACCATCGGGTGGCGCATCACCGACGAGAGCGAGACGGCCGGCATCGACCAGGCCGAGCACGCGGAGTCCGGCTACGACCTCGGTGGCTTCGCCGCCGGTGGCGCCCGGGGCGTCGCCATCGCACGGTCCACGGTCCCCTCCGAGACGATTGACCTCACCCAGAAGGTCGAAGGAGCGAACGCATGAAGCTCGTCACCGCCATCATCAAGCCGCACCAGCTCGACGAGGTGAAGGAGGCCCTGGAGGCCTTCGGAGTCTCGGGAATGACGATCAGCGAGGCCAGCGGCTACGGCCGGCAGCGCGGTCACAGCGAGGTCTACCGCGGCGCCGAGTACACCGTGGACTTCGTGCCCAAGGTGCGACTCGAGGTCCTCGTCGACGACATCGACGCACCGGACGTCATCGACGTGATCCTCAAGTCGGCCCAGACGGGACGGATCGGCGACGGGAAGATCTGGTCGGTCCCCGTCGACGAGGTCGTCCGGGTCCGCACCGGTGAACGGGGGGCCGACGCCCTCTGACGGGTGACCACCCAGCACCGCCCGGGGAACCGAGCCCGCCGACGCCGGCCGGGCCCCGACACGACGCCCTACCGAGAAAGGCCCGGCGAGGTCCGATGACCGATGTGACGACACGACGACTGGACCTCGCCGGGACCCGGGACTTCGCGACGTCCGGGGCGGGACCCACCCGCCGCCGGGCGCTCGCGGAGTTCGGTTTCAGGTGGCTCCAGCAGCTATGGCGGGAGGCCTGCGCAGGACGACGTCACGAAGGCGTCGCCCTCGCCGCGGTCGGTTCCCTCGCCCGAGGTGACGGAGGGCCGATGAGCGACTACGACCTGGTCCTCGTCCACCACCCGAGAGGACTGACGGGCAAGGAGGTCGGAGCCTTCGCCGACCGGCTCTGGTACCCGATCTGGGACGCCGGGGTGCGCCTCGACCACAGTGTGCGGACCGTGGCCGAATGCCGCGCCGTGGCCTCCGAGGACCTCTCGGCGGCGATGGGCCTGCTCGACCTGACGCACGTCGCAGGCGATGCCGACGTCGTCAACGCGGCGCGGTCCACGGTCGCGCACGACTGGAGGGCGAACGCCCGGACCCGCCTCTCCGAGATCCAGGAGGCCGTCCTGGCCAGGCACGCGAGGCAGGGGGACCTCGCGCACCTCATCGAGCCGGACCTGAAGGAGGCTCGGGGGGGCCTGCGCGACATGACCGTTCTCAGGGCGCTGACCGAGGCCTGGTTGACAGACCGGCCGCACGGCGAGGTCGATGCGGCCTACGAGCGGATCCTCGACGTCCGCGACGCGATCCACGTCGTCACCGGCCGGGGTCGCGACCGACTCACTCGCGACGACCAGGACGCCTGCGCCGCCCTGCTCGGCCACCCCGACTCCGACGACCTGCTCACCGAGCTGTCGGGCGCGGCGCGGACCATCGCCTACGCGGCGGACGGCACCCTGCGCCGAGCACTGCAGTCACAACGGGCCCGTACCCTCCGCGTGGGCCCGCGGCGACCCCAGCTCGTCCCGCTCGGCTACGGGCTCTACCGGCACGACGGCGAGGCGGTCCTCGGGCCGTCCGCCGACGTGGCCTCCGACCCGGTGATCCCGTTGCGGGCGGCGCTCGTCGCGGCGCGCAACGCCATCCCGCTGTCCCCGACGACGCTGCGCAACCTCGCGGCGCACTCACCGCAGCTGCCGGAGCCGTGGCCGGAGGTCGCCCGAGACGTCTTCGCGGACCTCCTCGGGGCGGGGCCGGGCGTCGTCACCGTCTGGGAGGGGCTCGACCTGGCCGGCGTCGTGGAGCGGTGGATCCCGGAGTGGGCAGCCGTGCGCAGCCGCCCGCAGCGCAACGCCGTCCACCGACACACCGTGGACCGACACCTCGTCGAGACGGTCGTCTCGGCCAGTGGGATGGTCCGCGACGTCGCCCGGCCCGACCTGCTCGTCCTCGCCGCCCTCCTGCACGACATCGGCAAGGTGCCAGGTGCCATCGACCACTCGATCAAGGGCGCCGAGCTCGCGGACACCATCCTTCGGCGGATCGGGATCCCCGGGCCAGACCGGGAGGTGGTCGTGCGGCTCGTCCGCGAGCACCTGACCCTGATCGACCTCGCCACCCGCCGCGACCCGGAGGACCCAGCGACGATCGCGGCGCTCTCCGACGCCGTCGGTGGGTCGGTGACGACGCTGGACCTGCTCCGTGCTCTCACCGAGGCGGATGCGTCGGCCGCGGGGCCGAAGGCGTGGAGCGACTGGCGGGCCGGGCTCGTCAACCGGCTCCACGAGGCGTGCCGGACCGCCCTCGTCGCGGCCAACGGCGCCGACGGATCGCGGATGGTCGAACCGATGGACCCGCGGCCGCTCTCCAAGGAGGTCCTCGAGAAGGTCGCGGTCGGTGAGCCCCACGTCGCCGTCGCATCCCTCGGGGGCGCACACCGCATCGACATCATCGACCGAGACCGTGCCGGCCTGTTCGCCGACACCGCCGGACTGCTCGCGGCCCACGGTTTCGTCGTCCGGTCGGCCATCGTCAGGACGCTCGACGGCGTGGCCGTCAACGAGTGGTGGATCGACTCCCCGGGAGGGGAGAGCCCCTTGCCGGAGCTCATCACCCGCGACCTGACCCGGGTGCGCTCGGGTGACCGGACTCCACTCGGTCGGCTCCAGCGACGCCGGGCCCACCGACCGGTGCGCAGCCCCGGCTCCGGCTCACCGGACTCGACGCGCGCCATGGTCATCAGCAGCGCCTCCGACAGCGCCACGGTCATCGAGGTCCGTGCCACGGACCGGCCCGGGCTCCTCCAGGACATCGGCATCACCCTCGCCCGGGCCTCGCTCGCCGTCCGTTCGGCGCACATCGCGACGTACGCCGGCCAGACCCTGGACACCTTCTACGTCACGGAGTTCGGCGGGGCCCGGCTCGCTCCGGCGCGAGCCGCCCAGGCCGTCGCGATGATCATCGACACGTGTGACGCCGGCTGACCTCCATCGAAAGAGCAGTTCGCGACACCCCCCGGGCATCGAGAGAGCAGTTCGCGACACCCGCCATGTCGCGAACTGCTCTCTCGATGCGAAGGGAGCCCAGCGGCATACGGCGGGGTCTGCTGCGCCGAATCGGAAGTGAGCGACGCAGCGGCTAAAGTTGCCGGGTGTTCGCAACCCTGTCTGACCGGCTGACCGCCACCTTCAAGAACCTCCGCGGCAAGGGCCGCCTTTCGGAGTCCGACGTCAACAAGGCGGTTCGAGACATCCGACTGGCGCTCCTCGACGCCGACGTGGCGCTGCCCGTCGTCAAGCGGTTCACCACGGCGGTGCGCGAGCGCGCGCTCGGCGAGGAGGTGAACCAGGCCCTCAACCCGGCCCAGCAGGTCGTCAAGATCGTCAACGAGGAGCTCGTCACCATCCTCGGCGGCGAGACCCGCCAGATCCGGTTCGCCAAGAACCCCCCGACGGTCATCATGCTCGCCGGCCTCCAGGGCTCCGGCAAGACGACCTTCGCCGGCAAGCTCGGCCGCTGGCTCAAGGACCGCGGTCACACGCCGCTCCTCGTGGCAGCCGACCTGCAGCGCCCCAACGCCGTCACCCAGCTCGAGGTTGTCGGCGAGCGCGCCGGCCTCAAGGTCTTCGCACCCGAGCGCGGCAACGTCGGCGGCCACGACGCCGTCGCGTCGACCGGGGAGGGCACCCGCAGCTTCGGCGACCCGGTGTCCGTCTCCCGCGCCGGAGTCGAGCACGCCCGCGCCCAGCAGCACGACGTCGTCATCGTCGACACCGCCGGCCGGCTCGCGGTCGACACCAACCTCATGCAGCAGGCCGCCGACATCCGGGCGGCGATCCAGCCCGACGAGGTCCTCTTCGTCATCGACGCGATGATCGGCCAGGCCGCGGTCGAGACCGCGCAGGCCTTCCACGAGGGCGTCGCCTTCACCGGCGTCGTGCTCTCCAAGCTCGACGGCGACGCCCGCGGTGGCGCCGCCCTGTCGATCCGTGAGGTCACCGGCGAGCCGATCATGTTCGCCTCCGTCGGCGAGAAGGTCACCGACATCGAGGTGTTCCACCCCGATCGGATGGCCGGCCGGATCCTCGACATGGGCGACGTGCTCACGCTCATCGAGCAGGCGGAGAAGGCGTTCGACAAGCGCCAGGCCGACGAGATGGCCCGCAAGTTCCTCGCCGAGGAGGACTTCACCTTCGAGGACTTCCTCCAGCAGATGAGCGCCATCAAGCAGATGGGCTCGCTCAAGTCGATGCTCAAGATGATGCCGGGCATGCAGCAGATGCGGGCCCAGCTCGACGCGTTCGACGACCGCGAGTTCGACCGGGTCGAGGCGATGGTGCGCTCGATGACGCCGTTCGAGCGGACCCACCCGAAGCAGATCAACGGATCGCGACGCGCCCGCATCGCCAAGGGCTCCGGCGTCACGGTCACCGACGTCAACCAGCTGCTCGAGCGCTTCCGCGACGCGCAGAAGATGATGAAGTCGCTCGCCCGCGGTGGGGGCGGTGGGCTGCCGGGCATGCCGGGGATCCCCGGCACCGGCAAGAAGGGCCGGGCCCAGCAGCCGCAGCGCAAGAAGAGCAAGAGCGGCAACCCGGCCAAGCGCGCGGCCGAGGAGCGGGCGGCGGCACAGCGGGCTGCCGAGGGGCGCTCCAAGGCGGCAGCGTCCGCCTTCGGCGCGCCGGGTCTCCCCGGTGGCGCGGGGCCGGCTGACGGGAACGGCGCGGCGGACCCGCTGTCCGACCTCGACCTGTCGAAGCTGCCGAAGGGCTTCGAGAAGTTCCTCGGCAAGAGCTGACCCGCCGTCCACGGGTTGCTCTCTCCCGCTGGGCTCGGTCCGGAGGGTTCCAAGAACACACCAAGGTCCGGTCCGGCTCCTCACTCCCTGTGTGCCTGCGGTGGGCGGCCACACTTCCTGTGTTTGACGGTCCGACGGCCGACCGGTGCGCCACCGGCGGCCGCCGCTGACCGTGCGAGGGCCGGTCTGGGTAGGGTCGCAGCATGAGTGCGCCGGTGCTTCATGTCCGTGGTCAGGTCCTCATCGGCCCCGAGGAGGTCCGCGACGAGCTCTGGGTCATCGACGGCAGGGTGTCCTTCACGCCGCCACGGTCCGGCACGGATGTGCAGACCCTGGACGGATGGGTGCTGCCTGGCCTCGTCGACGCCCACTGCCATGTCGGCCTCGACCCGCACGGGGCAGTGCCCAGAGAGGTCGCCGAGGAGCAGGCGGTCACGGACCGCGATGCCGGCACCCTCCTCATCCGCGACGCCGGCCAGCCCGGCGACACCCGCTGGGTCGACGAGCGGGAGGACCTGCCCAAGATCATCCGGGCCGGGCGCCACATCGCCCGGACCCGTCGCTACATCCGCAACTACGCCCACGAGGTCGAGGAGTCGGAGCTCGTCGCGCACGTGCGGCTCGAGGCGCACCGCGGTGACGGGTGGGTCAAGCTGGTGGGGGACTGGATCGACCGCGAGGTCGGTGACCTCGCCCCGAGCTGGTCGGCTCAGGCCGCCGCCGATGCCATCGCCGCTGCCCACGAGGAAGGCGTTCGCGTCACCGCCCACTGCTTCGGCGAGCAGTCGCTGCGTGACCTGGCCGCGGCCGGTATCGACTGCGTCGAGCACGCCACCGGGCTGCAGGAGGACACGATCGACGAGTTCGCCCGACGGGGCATCGCCATCGTCCCGACGCTCGTCAACATCGCCAACTTCCCCGCCCTCGCGGCCCCTGCGGCTGAGAAGTTCCCTGCGTACCACGAGCACATGCTCGACCTCCACGCACGGCGGCACGCGACCATCGGTGCGGCTCATGAAGCAGGTGTCCCGATCTACGTCGGCACCGACGCCGGGGGGAGCCTGCCGCACGGCCTCGTGGCCCAGGAGATCGTCGAGCTGACCAAGGCCGGGCTGTCCAGGCTCGAGGCGCTGGACGCCGCGACGTGGGGGGCACGCGCCTGGCTCGGCCGTCCGGCGATCGAGGAGGGCGAGGACGCGGACGTCGTCGTCTACGGCGCCGACCCCCGAGACGACGTCACGGTCATCGCCGAGCCCAAGGGGATCGTCCTGCGAGGCCGCATTGTCCGCTGAGCTCCTGGGCCATGCCCCGGTTCGCGGGGACCGGGTCGAGGTCCGGCCCCCGTCCACCGCCGACGAAGCCGGCTACGCGGCGGCGGTGAAGCGCTCGGCCCAGCGGCTCTCGGAGTTCGCGGTTCCCGACCCGAACAACCTGCCGGCCATCATCGCGAACCAGTCGGCGACCTACCGCACCTTCATGGTCCATGCGCTCGAGCCGGAGGGGGAGTACGACCTCGTCGGTCGCGCCAACGTCGCGAACGTCGTCAGGGGTTCGTTCAACAGCGCCACGATCGGCTACGACGCCTACGACCCCTATGTGGGGAAGGGCCTCTTCGCGGAAGGACTCCAGCTGGTCCTCGACCTCGTCTTCGCCGATGAACCCCAGGGCATGGGCCTGCACCGGATCGAGGCCAACATCCAGCCGTCCAACGTCCGGTCGGCCGGGCTCGTGCGGTCGCTCGGCTTCATCCACGAAGGCTTCTCCCGGGACTTCCTCCACCTCCCGGGTCACGACGGGCGTCGGGCCTGGCGCGACCATGACCGCTACACCATGCTCGCCAGCGCATGGCCGGCGGCGCCCTACCGGCACGAGCCGATGCGTCGCGTCGCCGCCGTCGTCGCCGGGCCCCCGGCGCTCGACTCCAGGGGCCTTGCGGCGCAGCTGGCCGTGGAGCTGGCCGTGCCGCTCTTCTCGGCATCGACGGTCACCACGACCTCGACCCTGTTCGAGCTGCTCCGGGCGTCGCCGGTCGGCGGCGTCATCGAGGCGAAGGTCGCCGGGCCTGAGCTGCGCATGGGACTGGCCCGAGCCGGGCTCGACCCGGTGGCCGTCCCGGTCTTCGGGCCGATGCCGGACGCGAGCAAGCGTGAGGTCGTCGAGCGGGCGCTTCGCGTCCGGGCCGCGTTCGCCCAGGGGGAGCGGTGAGGCGCGGGTTCGGGGCACGCTCGGTGATCTGGCAGAATGGTCGGCTGTACCCGTCGGGCCAGCATCCTCTCGCCTGACCTGGACGCCTACACCGAGCGTCGGCTCCCCGGGTGTTCCCCACCCGGTCTCGCCGTGTTCACAACCAAGAAACAGGAGACACCACGCCAGTGGCAGTCAAGATTCGTCTGAAGCGCATGGGCAAGATCCGTGCACCGTTCTACCGTGTCGTCGTCATGGACTCACGCACCAAGCGTGACGGCCGGGCGATCGAGGAGATCGGCAAGTACCACCCGACCGAGGAGCCCTCGCTCATCGAGATCGACATGGAGCGCGCCAACTACTGGATCAGCCAGGGTGCGCAGCCCACCGAGGCCGTGGCCGCCCTCCTCAAGGTCATCAACGACGGCAAGCTCCGGACCAAGGAGCAGGGCCCGTCCAAGAAGGAGCGCTACGAGGCGGCTCTCGCTGCTGCCGGCAAGGCGACCGACGAGAAGGACGCGTCCGGCGCACCGCGCAAGAAGGCCGCCAAGAAGGCGCCTGAGAAGGCCACGGAGAAGGCGGCGGAGCCGGCTGCCGAGCCGACTGCTGAGGTCGAGGCGCCCGCCGAGGCTCCCGCCGACGCCGAGAAGAGCGAGTCCTGATCATGCTCGAGGAGGCGCTCGAGCACCTCGTCAAGGGCATCGTCGACCATGACGAGGATGTCGTCGTGCGTCGCAAGGAGCTGCGCCGCGGCGAGCTGCTCGAGGTGCGCGTCCACCCGGAGGACCTGGGCCGCGTGATCGGTCGATCCGGCCGCACGGCCAGCGCCCTGCGCACGGTCGTCAACGCCCTGGCAGGCAACGGCAACGTGCGCGTCGACATCGTCGACACCGACCGGGCTCGCTGAGCGCCGAGAAGCGCCGAGTGGGGTGTCCCGGGTCTCCGGGGCGCCCCACTTTTCCGTGTGGGCACATGATGACGTATGCCGCTGGGCTCGCTTCCGCGACGAGTCCCCTTTCGTGGTCGGTCGCGGGTCCTCCGTCGGGGCGCGCGCGTGGTGGGTTCGTCCGGCCGACCGCGCTCCTGAGAGGATGACCGCCATGACCGCCGACAAGCTCCTGGTGGCCCGCATCGGCAAACCGCACGGGTTGCGCGGTGAGGTGACCGTCCAGCTGCACACCGACGAGCCGGAGCGCCGCTTCGTCCCGGGGGAGCAGCTCGACACCGAGGCCGCGCCCGGTTCCGGTGTGCCGAAGCGCCTGACCATCAGGTCGACGAGGGACCACAACGGCACCTGGCTGCTCGCCTTCGAGGAGATCCCGGACCGCACGGGCGCCGAGGGTCTGCGTGGCACCCGCCTGCTCATCGACGAGTCGGCCGCCACGGTCGATGAGGAGGAGGCGTGGTTCGAGGATGACCTCGTCGGCCTCGAGGTGCGCGACGGGGAGGGGGCGGTCATCGGCGTCGTCACCGGCCTCGACCTCGGTGCGGCCCAGGACCGGTTGGTCGTTCGCCTCACCGACGGGGTGACCGTCCAGGTCCCCTTCGTCGAGGCGATCGTCCCGACGGTCACCGCCGACCACGTTGTCGTCGTCGCACCGCCCGGCCTGTTCGATCTCTATCGCGAGCCCGGGGCCTGACCCCGCATGCGCATCGACGTCGTCACGATCTTTCCTGCCTACCTGTCGCCCCTCGAGCTGTCGCTCATCGGCAAGGCCCAGGAGGACGGCCTGCTGACGGTGGCGGCCCACGACCTGCGGGACTTCACCCACGACCGGCATCGCACCGTCGACGACACTCCCTTCGGGGGCGGCGCCGGCATGGTGATGAAGCCTCAGCCGTGGGCGGAGGCCCTCGACCACGTGCTCGCCCAGGGAGCCGGCGGCACACCGGCCGCGCGCCCCCACCTGGTCGTCCCCGGGCCGGGCGGCACTCCGTTCACGCAGTCGATGGCCCGCGACCTCGCCCAGGAGCCGTGGCTCGCCTTCGCCTGCGGTCGCTACGAGGGCATTGACGAGCGGGTCTACGAGTACGCGCGGGAGGATCTCGGACTCCCGGTCTCCGTGGTCAGCCTCGGCGACTACGTGCTCAACGGCGGTGAGGTCGCCGTTCTCGCCATGGTCGAGGCCATCGCGAGGCTGCTGCCAGGGGTCATCGGAAACGCGGAGTCGCTCATCGAGGAGTCGCACGAGGACGGGCTGCTCGAGTACCCGATCTACACGAAGCCGCGGGTGTGGAACGGCCGCGACGTGCCGGAAGTGCTCCTCTCCGGAAACCACGCAGCGATTGCGGCGTGGAGGCAGGAGCAACGGCTGGCCCGCACGGCGGCCCGTCGGCCCGATCTGCTCCATCCGGCGCAGGTCACGTCGGGCGGTGATCTCATGGTCGACATCCGCCCTGCCGAACCCGCCGACGTGCCAGAGCTGTTCACCCTCACCAAGGCGTGCTGGGTCCAGGAGGCCATCGCCAACGACCGGCTCGACATCCCGCCGCTCGTCGAGACCCTCGACGAGCTCCGCGGCAGCCTCGCACAGACGCAGACGTGGATTGCCCGTGCGGGTGCGCGGCTCGTCGGGTCGGTGCGCACCCACGTGCGGGGGGATGACCTCTTCATCTCGAGGCTCATGGTGGCACCGGACCTGCAGGGCAACGGGCTCGGGCGGCGTCTGCTCCGCTGGGCCGAGGAGTCCGCCCCGGGCGGCACCCGGACCATCTCTCTCCTCGCTGGAGCTCGCAGCACCGACAACCTCCGGATGTACCGCAAGGCCGGGTACCGCCTTGCCGCAGAGCAACCCGAGATCCCCGGGGCGGTCGAGCTGGTCAAGCGCCGGCGCAGCTAGGAAACGAGGGCCGCGCGCAGGTCGGCCGGCAAGGTGCGCCGAGCCCGGATCAGTCGCGCCTCGACTCCCGCCGTGACGGCCTGCGTCGCCATGATCGCGAACAGCACGAGCACCTGGGCCGTTGCCGCCTGGACTGCACTGCCACCGCCGAGCATGACACCGATGAACGCGCCCGGCAGCGTGACGACCCCTGACGTCTTGACCTGGTCCAGGCTGGGAATGAGTCCCTCCGGCACTCTCCGCGCGATGATCTCGTCGATGGCCTGGGCGGGCAGGAGGC
Organism: Intrasporangium sp. DVR; assembly: GCF_040365325.1. NCBI lineage: Bacteria > Bacillati > Actinomycetota > Actinomycetes > Micrococcales > Intrasporangiaceae > Intrasporangium > Intrasporangium sp. DVR. Next base: position 56,297 of record NZ_BAABZW010000015.1, read on the forward strand.
CGAGCGACAGCGCTGCCTCGTACTGTGCGCGCTCCTCGCGCAGGGCCGCGAAGGCGCGCCGGCCGACCAGGGTGTGCACCGTCATCGTGTTACCGAGAATGATGCCGACGACGGGGATGAGCGCGATGCCCTTGAACGGAATGGTCCCGCTCAGCAGGAGGATCACGAGCACCGGGAGGACCCCGGCGGCCATCGCAGCGGTCGCCCACGGCCAGGCTCGCGGGCTGCCGATGCGCCGGCTCGTGGTCAGCACCGCCATGGCGAACATCCCCAGCAGGGCCAGCACCGAGAGCCAGATCGAGCCGACCACCCCGGTGATGACCGCGGCGGCCACCGTGAGCTGTCCGGCGGCGCGCAGGCCGGCGATGACGGACTGGCGGCCCAGCCCGTGGCGGAACGCGAGGTTCGCGACGACCGCCACGAGCATGAGGGCGACGAGCGCGATGGCCACCGGCCACCCGGGGTTGATGGTCACGGTCCGACGCTATCCTCCAGTCGTCGGATCGCCATGCTGCCCGACCGCACGGGACGCGCCGTGGAGGGAGGCCACGGCTGGGACCGGGCCCAGCGGCATACGGCCGGATTTTCGTAATGGGCCCGCGCTCTGGCAAACTTGGTCCTTGCGTCCGGTTGACGACGGCCCCTGCCACAGGGGGAGTCCTGCCAGCGGCACCGAGCAGTGCTCGCAAAGCCGGCAGACGTGGCCGCACGGACAGCAGACCAGACATCCTCACGGGTGGCCTGTGGCACCCAGGAAAGCGAAGCACCATGCACACGTTTGACGCGATCGACGCCGCATCCCTCCGCTCGGACATTCCCGACTTCCGGGCCGGCGACACCCTCAAGGTGCACGTCAAGGTCGTCGAGGGCACCCGCTCCCGCATCCAGGTCTTCCAGGGGGTCGTCATCCGCCGCCACGGCGGTGGCATCGGCGAGACCTTCACCGTTCGCAAGATCTCCTTCGGTGTCGGTGTCGAGCGCACCTTCCCGCTCCACACCCCGATCATCGACAAGATCGAGGTCCTCACCCGTGGTGACGTCCGCCGCGCGAAGCTCTACTACCTGCGCGGCCTGCGCGGCAAGGCCGCCAAGATCCGCGAGAAGCGCGACTCCGTCCCGGCGAAGTCCGAGGCCAAGGCCTGATCGGCGCCGGACACCTGGCGCGTTGGTGACACGAGGCGCGGTGGTCCCCGGGTCGAGCGGTTCCTCGTGAGCGAGGTGCCGTCCGTCCCGGGCTCCGCCGCGTCCTCGTCGTCCTCGCCAGAGGGGCAGCCCACCTCGTCCGATCCATCGTCCGGTGGGTCGTCCGGTGGGTCGTCCGGTCGGTCGTCGGGTCCCGGGCCCCGTCGGCGACACCGCGACCTGAGGTGGCTCGTCGGGCCCGTCGTCGCCCTGCTCCTCGTCCTCGTCGTGCGCGCGCTCTTCGTCGCGCCGTTCAGCATCCCGAGCGGCTCCATGGAGGACACGCTCCACGTCGGAGACCGCATCCTCGTCGACCGCACGACGAGCATCGACGAGCTCGAGCGCGGCGACATCATCGTCTTCGACGCCTCCCGGGCCTTCCACCTCGAGGCCCCCGACAAGGGTCTGCTGGGCGCTCTGGTCGACGCGCTGGAGGGGCTCGTCGGGCACGGCCCCCCGACCGACTACGTCAAGCGTGTCATCGGCCTGCCCGGCGACCGGGTCCGCTGCTGCGGACCGGAGGGCCGCCTCGAGGTCAACGGAACCGCCGTCGACGAGCCCTACCTCAAGCCGGGACAGCAGGCGAGCACGATGACCTTCGACGTGCTCGTGCCCCCGGACCGCCTCTGGGTCATGGGAGACAACCGAGCCGGTTCCTCCGACTCGCGTGCGCACCTCGGCGAGCCCGGTGGCGGCATGGTCCCCGGAGACGACATCATCGGCAAGGTGTGGGTGCGATACTGGCCGCTCGATCAACTCGGAGCAGTCGACCAGGACGAGAGCTCAGGCGCCCCATAGGCCCCCGGGGCTGAGGCCCCACACCCGGAAGTGCTCCCCACGACGAAACGGTGAGTGATGTCGCAAGTGCCAGGCCGCCCGGAGTACTCGGGACCGCAGCCGGACGGTGCCGGCGATCCCGATGGTGGGCCGTTCGGCGATGGCCCGCGAGGCGTCCGTGACGCGGGTCCGGACGGCGGCACGAGCCTCGGGAGCTCCGGCGACGCCGACACCGAGGGTGACTACGCAGTCGGGGACGGCGACGACAACGACGACAACGACGACGAGCAGCGCCGTGGTTTCGGGGCCGGCCTCGTGGCTGCGCTCAAGGAGCTGCTCATCATCGTGGTGCTGGCCATGGCGCTCTCGTTCGTCGTCAAGACGTGGCTGTTCCAAGCCTTCTACATCCCGTCTGGGTCGATGGAGGACACCCTCGTCAGGGACGACCGCGTCATCGTCAGCAAGCTGACCCCTGGGCCGTTCGACCTCCGGCGTGGCGACGTGGTCGTCTTCGAGGACCCCGCAGAGCCGTTCCCCTGGCTCGGGGGGGCCGCGATCAACGGCACGTCCGACGTCGGGGGACCCCTGCACGACCTCCTCGTCTTCGTCGGGCTCCTGCCCGAGGACGCCGAGAACCACCTCATCAAACGCGTCATCGGCCTGCCCGGCGACCACGTCGTCTCCAAGGGCGGCACCGACCCGATCACCATCAACGGCGTCCCCATCCAGGAGACCTACCTCAAGCCGGGTGACGCACCGAGCGAGGGCAAGGCCTTCGACATCGTCGTGCCGGCCGACCACGTATGGGTGATGGGCGACCACCGGTCCGACTCGTCCGACTCGAGATACCACGACGCGCCGTCCAACAACGGCACCGAGGGGTCGGTGCCCATGGACAAGATCGTCGGGCGGGCCCTCTTCATCGTCTGGCCCATCGACCACGTCACCTGGCTCGGCGTGCCCGAGCGGACCTTCGAGGACGTTCCCGCACCCTCTGGCGAGGCTCCCGCACCGCGGTCCAGCGCCCCGACCGGGAGCTCCCTCACCCAGCACGAGCGCAGCGCCGTGACAGTCCCGAGCGTCGCCTCGGCGACGTCGGACCCCTCCTGAGGACAGCGGAATGACCGGCCGGACCCCGTCGAAGAAGCCCTCGCTCAGAGTGGAGCGACAGCTGCAACGATCCGGTCACCGGCTCCTGGCCGGCATGGACGAGGTCGGGCGCGGCGCTCTCGCCGGCCCCGTCAGCGTCGGAGTCGTCGTCATCGACGACACCGTGCGGTCGGCGCCGACCGGGGTCAAGGACTCCAAGCTGCTCACCGAGCGAGCCCGCAAGGGACTCGTGCCGAGGATCCAGCGTTGGGCGACCGCCCACGCAGTCGGCCACGCATCGTCCGACGAGATCGACGCCATGGGCATCATGGCCGCGCTCCGGCTCGCCGGCCTCCGGGCGCTCGCCGCGATCGACGTCGTCCCTGACCTCGTCATCCTCGACGGGAACCATGACTGGCTCACGGCTCCCTACGACGTCGGCCTGCTCGCCTTCGCGGACCCGGACGGGCCGAGGACGCCGCCCGTGACGACGATGATCAAGGCAGACCTCAAGTGCTCGTCGGTCGCCGCGGCCAGCGTGCTCGCGAAGGTCGAGCGGGATGAGCTCATGATCGGGCTGGGAGCCGAGCACCCGGCATACGGCTGGACTCTCAACAAGGGGTACTCCGCCCCCGAGCACATCGACGCGCTCGCCCGACTGGGCCCCTGCGAGCTGCACCGGCGCTCCTGGCGGCTGCCCGGGGTCTACGGGGAAGGCTCCGTGGACCTGCTCGACGAGGTGTTGAATGAGGGAACGGAGGCCTACGCGCCGCCGCTCGTGACGGCAGACCAGACAGAAACGGCGGTCAGGTGAGTTCGGAAGACCTCGAGAAGTACGAAACCGAGATGGAGCTGCAGCTCTACAAGGAGTACCGCGACGTGGTGGGCCTGTTCACCCACGTGGTGGAGACCGAGCGGCGCTTCTACCTGGCCAACTCCGTCGACCTCAAGGTCCGCACCGACGGGGGAGAAGTCTTCTTCGACGTGACGATGGCCGACGCCTGGGTCTGGGACATCTACCGGCCGGCGCGGTTCGTCAAGAATGTCCGGGTCGTGACGTTCAAGGACGTCAACATCGAGGAGCTTCCCAAGCCGGACATCAAGCTGCCCGAGTCCGGGGAGTTCTCCTGACCGCGTGAGATCACCGCCGGATCGCCCTGAGCCGGCTGCTGTCCACACCCCCCGGGGCAGGCACCGCGTCGTACACAGGGCCGAGACCGGCTGCCGCGTCAGACGACGGACGCGGCGAGGGTGGTCACATGGACACCCCACCGACCCGGGCCCTGGGCGCGTACGGCGAGGCACTCGCCGCCCGATACCTCTCCGACTCCGGATTCACCATCCTCGACCGCAACTGGCGCTGCGCACGCGGTGAGATCGACATCGTGGCGCGAGAGGCGGACGCGCTCGTCGTGTGTGAGGTCAAGACGCGTCGCACCGAGCAGTTCGGTGCGCCTTTCGAAGCAGTCACCCGCGAGAAACTGCGGCGACTGCGGCGGCTGGCCCTGCTCTGGCTCGATGCCCGCCCGCGGGCGGACCGGCGGCGACTGGGCACGCGAACGATCCGGATCGACGTCATCTCGATCCTCCGACCTCACATGGGCACGGCCCGACTCACGCACCTGCGGGGCGTCCAGTGAGCCTCGGACGCACCAGGGCGGTAGGCCTGAGCGGCGTCAACGGCTTCGTCGTCGAGGTGGAGGCGCATGTGGCCGGCGGTCTACCCGGCTTCGTCATCAGCGGGCTCGGCGACTCCGCGGTCAAGCAGGCCCCCGAGCGGATCAAGGCGGTCTCGTCCCTGGTTCCCCAGATGCTGGTGAACCAACGTCGCGTCACCGTCAACCTCTCCCCGGCGGGGCGACGCAAGGTCGGGACCGGGTTCGACCTGGCCATCTTCGTCGCGGTTGCCGCGGCGATGCGGATCGTGCCCCGGCAAGTCGTTCGAGAGGTCGTGCACCTCGGGGAGCTCGGCCTGGACGGGTCCGTGCGCGGCGTGACGGGCGTGCTGCCCGCAGCGCACGCCGCCTACCTCGCGGGCATCCGACACCTCGTCGTGCCAGCGGTCAACGCTGCCGAGGCACGACTGGTGACCGGGCTCCAGGTGCACGCGGTCGCGGACGTGCGCGAGCTGGTCCAGCGCTACCGCGACCTCGCTCGTGGCCTCGCCGTCGCCCCGGTCGAGGAGCCGCCACGGGTCGAGATCCGCGATGGTGGCCCTCGGACCGACCTGTCCGACGTCCTGGGCCAGGCGGAGGCCAAGATCGCTCTCGAGGTGGCGGCCGCGGGCGGCCACCACCTGCTGCTGGCGGGCCCGCCCGGTGCAGGCAAGACCATGCTCGCCGAGCGGCTCCCAGCGCTCCTCCCACCACTCGACGAGGCTCAGTCGATGTCGGTGACAGCCATCCATTCGGTCCTCGGACTGCTCGACGACGTGCGCCTCATCAACCGGCCTCCGTTCGTGGCGCCGCACCATGGGGCCTCCCAGGCGGCGATCATCGGTGGCGGGAGCGGTCACATCCGCCCAGGTGCCATCACGCAGGCCAACTGCGGTGTCCTCTTTCTCGACGAGACACCAGAGTTCGACAAGGGGGTCCTGCAGTCGCTGCGGACCCCGCTCGAGCGAGGCAGCGTCACCATCGCCCGAGCAAACGAGTCCGTCACGTTCCCGGCGCGCTTCCAGCTGGTGCTCGCCGCCAATCCCTGCCCGTGCGGCAACGGCTGGGGCCAGGGGACCGACTGCACCTGTTCGGTGACGATGCGGCGCAACTACTTCGGCAAGCTCTCCGGGCCGCTGCTCGATCGCGTCGACCTCCAGGTCCACGTGCAGCCGCCGGGGCTGTCGCTGACCGCCCAGCCCCCGGGTGACGGCACGCGCGAGGTGGCCGCACGGGTCGCCGCCGCCCGGGCGGTCCAGCTCGAGAGGTGGCGTGGGCTGCTGATCGACGGTTGGGCGCTCAACGCGCACGTTCCCGGGTCCGTGCTGCGCTCGTCGGCTTGGCGTCTCCCAGCCACGGCGACGAGCCCGCTCGACCGCGCGCTCGACCGAGGCAGCATCAGCCTGCGCGGATATGACAGGAGCCTGCGCAGCGCCTGGACCATCGCGGACCTGTCCGGTCTGCAACGGCCGGGACGGGACCAGGTCGAGCTCGCCCTGTCGATGCGGCGGCAGGTCGGGGCCGCAGCATGACGGACGACCGACTGGCCAGGGCGGCGTTGTCCAGGCTCGCCGAGCCCGGTGATCGGCTCGTGCACGCGCTGCTCACCGAGCACGGTGCGGCGGCAACGCTGGAGCGGGTGAGGCGGGGGAGCGGCAGGCTCGCCCGATTCGCCGAGCGGGTCCGCCGGCTGGACGTCGACCGTGACCTCTCGACCGCGGCCAAGGTCGGGGCGCGGCTCGTCGTCCCCGGAGACGACGAGTGGCCGGAGCGGCTCGCCGACCTCGCGATCCCGCCGTGGTGCCTCTGGGTGCGTGGGCCGGCTGACCTCGCCTCGGCCACCCGACGCTCGGTCGCGGTCGTCGGCTCGCGCCTGTCCACCGCCTACGGCGAACAGCTGGCCGCAGATCTCGCGGCGGGCGTGACCCAGCGGGGGTGGACCGTGATCTCCGGCGCCGCCTTCGGGATCGACGGGGCGGCCCACCGGGGCGCGCTCGCGGTCGACGGCGTCACCGTGGCAGCGCTCGCCGGCGGGGTCGACCGGCCCTACCCGTCCGGGCATGCCCGCCTCATCGACCGGATCGCCGAGACCGGCGCCGTCCTCTCCGAGGTCGCCCCCGGATCTGCCCCGATGCGGACCCGGTTCCTGCAACGCAACCGGCTGATCGCCGCCATGGCGAAGGGGACGGTGGTGGTCGAGGCGGACCTGCGCTCGGGCTCTCTCAACACCTTGGGCACCGCGGTCGAGCTCGGCCGACCGGTCGGCGTCTTCCCGGGGCCGGTGACCTCGATGACGTCAGCCGGGTGCCATGCCAAGATCCGGTCGGGGATGGCAACACTCGTCACCGGGACAGCTGAGGTCCTCGACCTGGTGGGAGACATCGGCGCGGACGCCTGCGAAGAGCCACGGGGCGAGGAGCGGCCCACCGATGGGCTGGCCCCCGACGACGCCAAGGTCCACGATGGGCTACCCCATCGGGCCTGGGTCGATCTGGCCGAGGTGTGCAACGCCTCGGCTCTCGCTCCGATGCAGGCGATGGCCGCCCTGGCGCGGCTCGTCGAGCTGGGGCTCGCCGAACGTCGCGACGGCTCGTGGCGAAAGGCCAACCGCCGCGCGGGCTAGGTGCGATGTCCAGGGAGGGTGCCCGGCGCCGAGGAACTCTCGACATCGGTCAGCGCCGCAGCGGTGCCTGGGTGCGGTCATCTCCGTTCGGCCGTCGCGCTCCCTCGGTGACCGGGCTGCCGTCGGCGTCCGGGGCTGCCTGGAGACTCGGGTCGTCGATCGCCGGCGGCTCGGCCGGTCCGCGGCGGATGACCCAGCCGAGGACCCCGACCAGCGTGATGAGCGCTGCGATCACGAGCAGGCCGTTGAGCCAGCCCTGCTGTGCGTAGGCGATCACCTCCGCCCCGACCTCCTGGCTCAACATGAACACAGCCATGACGAGGACGAACCAGCCGAACGCCGTGCGCAGCCGGTCCGGTGCAATCTTGCCGACGAGCCTGCTCCCGATCAGCGCGCCGACGATGGCGACCCCGGTGACGAGCAGGGTGACGGACCAGTCGATCGCGGTCTCCGGGTTCGCCCGGACGAGCTGTCCCTCGACGCCGAACTGGAGCGCGTAGCCGGCAAACCCGGCTGCGGCCTTCATCGAGATCACCAGGAGCGAGGTGGCCACGGCGGCGCCCATGGGCAGGCCGCCGAGGAGGACGAGAGCTGGCACGACGAGGAAGCCACCTCCTGCGCCCACGATGCCCGTGACGAGGCCGACGACGAAGCCGTCGAGGAGGATCCGAAAGAGCGGCAGGCCGCTGGGATGGCGGGAGGTGGTGCTCTGACGGCCACGGATCATGGCCACTGCGGTGACGCCCATCATGATGGCGAACGCGCCGAGGAGGAGTGAGCCGGGGAGGTGGGCGCCGAGCTGGCCCCCGATGAACGCCCCGACCATGCCGGCGAGTCCGAAGATGACGCCGGTGCGCCACCGGACCCTGCCCTGCCACGCGTGGTGGATGAGCCCGAACATCGAGGTGACGGCGACGAGGAAGAGGCTGGCCGTGATCGCCTGCTTGGCCTCGAAGTCGAGCACGTACACCAGGAGGGGGGTCGTGAGGATGGATCCGCCGCCACCGAGGAGCCCGACGGCCACGCCGATGAAGATGGACAGGAAGGCTGCGAGGGCCAGGAGGGGGGCGGCCATGGGTCGTGTGCTCCTCGGAGGTCGCGGTCACCGGTCACGACCCACTATACCCCCCGGGGTATGCGAACGCGACATGGCACCTTCCGGTCGCCGGTGCTTGCCCCCACCGTTCGCTTTTGCGATGGTGCGCACATGAGCCGCACCGGAGAGCCAGGGTCCGCCCGGGTCGCGGCGCCGCCCGCACTCTCACCCGGACTCGCGGCCGTCGTGGCCGACTTCGCGCGCCACCTGCGGTCCGAACGCGGACGTTCCGAGCACACGACCCGGGCCTACCTCTCCGACGTCAACCACCTGCTCTCCTTTGCGCTCACCCACGGCGTGACCGGGCTCGAGGACCTGCGGCTCCCCGACCTGCGCTCGTGGCTGGGTGACCAGGCCGATCGGGGTGCGGCACGCTCGACCATCGCCCGCCGGGCCGCGGCGGCGAGGACCTTCCTCAAATGGGCGAACCGCACGGGGCGCATCGACACCGACCCCTCACTCCGGCTCGTCGCACCGCGGCGCAACCGCACCCTGCCGGACGTGCTCAAGCAGCGTGAGGCGAGCGAGATGCTGGACCTCGCGGCGCTCAGGGCAGACGACGCGGACCCGATCCACATGCGCGACCGAGCCATCCTCGAGCTGCTCTACGCCACCGGGATCCGGGTGGGAGAGCTGGCGTCCCTCGACGTCGACGACCTCGACCTTCGGGATCGGACGGTTCGGGTGATGGGCAAGGGCGCCAAGGAGAGGGTCGTCCCCTTCGGGGTGCCGGCCGCCCGGGCCTGCGAGGAGTGGCTGCGGGCGGCGCGACCGGCGCTCGTCGGAGCGCGCTCCGGCCCGGCGCTGTTCCTGGGGCGCCGAGGAGCGCGGGTCGACCCGCGTCAGGTGCGTTCGTTGGTGCACGAGGTCCTCAGCCATCTCCCGGACGCTCCGGACCTCGGCCCCCACGGGCTGCGCCACAGTGCGGCGACCCACCTGCTCGAGGGCGGGGCGGACCTACGCATGGTCCAGGAGGTGCTCGGGCACGCGAGTCTCGCCACGACGCAGATCTACACGCATGTCTCCGTCGACCGGCTCCGCAAGAGCTACGAACAAGCTCACCCCCGAGCCTGACCCACCGTCAGCCGAGGGGCAGCAGCACGACGGGAAACCGCCCGAGCAACGACAGGGGATCGAGGTACTCGCGGCCACGGATGACGCCCCAGTGCAGACACGTGGTGGGCTCGCAGTGGGTCCGGTCGTCGGTGACCAGGCCCACGACCTGTCCGCGAGCGACCGTCGCTCCGACCGACACCGAGCCGGCCACCGGCTCGAAGGTGCTGCGCGGTCCGCCGGGGTGACGGACGACGACGACCCCCCGGCCGGCGAGCCTCGCGGCGAAGGTGACCTCCCCGGCGGCCGGGGCGTGGACGGACTGCCCCACCGAGGCGCGCAGGTCGACCCCCCGATGGCCGGGCTCCCACCGTCGGCGGGGCGGGGCGAAGCGGTGGACGACGTCCGGCTGCGGCAGCAGCGGCCAGGCCCAGTCATCCGGCTGGGCGACCGGCCCTCGCGGCTCGGCGCCGGCGGCGGTGCGGGGAGCGGGACTGGACGCCCGCGACTCGGTCGCGGGGGAGAGGCCGGTCGTCAGGCCGAGGGCCAGGCCGGCTCCGGCCAGGGTCGCGACGAGCTCACTGCTGAAGACCATGAGCCAAGGCTCGCCTGGTTCGGCGGGTGGGTCCCGACGCGGAAGCTCAGGTCGTGGACAACACGTTGCCCTGCCGGGGGATGTGGACAGGGCCCGCGCAGCTCAGGCCAGCCGGGCCCCGGCGAGCCGGCGACTGGCCTCCACGAGCACCTCGTCGCGTTTGCAGAACGCGAACCGCACGAGGGTCCGGGCGGCTCCCTCGTCGTCATGGAACACCGACACGGGCACGCCCACCACGCCGGCCAGCTCGGGGAGCCGGCGCGCGAAGTCCAGTCCGTCGACGGCCCCCAGGGGTGCGGCGTCGGCGATGACGAAGTAGGTGCCGCGAGGGCGGGAGACCGTCAGGCCCGAGGCCTGCAGGGCTTCGCACAGCAGGTCGCGCTTGGCCTGGAGGGACGACGCCAGGTCGGCGTAGACCTCGTCGCCGAGCCCGAGGGCGACCGCCACCGCGGGCTGGAAGGGCCCCGACCCGACGTACGTCAGGAACTGTTTCACCGTCCGGGCCGCAGCGACGGCCTCGGCCGGACCGGTGAGCCAGCCGACCTTCCAGCCGGTGGCCGAGAACGTCTTGCCGGCGGACGAGATGGTGATGGTGCGCTCGGCCATGCCCGGCAGGGTCGCCATCGGGATGTGCTCGGCATCGTCGAACACGAGGTGCTCGTAGACCTCGTCGGTGACGACCCACGCGTCGTGCTCGCGCGCGAGCTCGGCGACGAGCTCGAGCTCCGCGCGGGTGAAGACCTTGCCCGTCGGGTTGTGGGGCGTGTTGAGCAGGACGAGGCGGGTCCGCTCGGAGAAGGCGGCACGAAGCGACTGCTCGTCCACCGCGAAGTCCGGGAAGCGCAGCACCGACGTGCGTCGCGTCGCGCCCGCCAGCGCAATGGTCGCTGCGTAGCTGTCGTAGTAGGGCTCGAAGGTGACGACCTCGTCGCCCGGCTCGCAGAGCGCGAGGATGACCGCGGCGATCGCCTCGGTCGCGCCGACCGTGACGAGCACCTCGGAGGCCGGATCCACCCGCAGCGAGTAGAAACGGTCCTGGTGGGCGGCCACCGCCTCCAGCAGCTCGGGCACCCCCGGGCCGGGCGGGTACTGGTTGCGTCCGCCGTCGATGGCGGCCTTGGCCGCGTCGAGCATCTGCTGCGGCCCGTCAGTGTCGGGAAAGCCCTGTCCGAGGTTGATCGCCCCGGTGCGGGTGGCGAGTGCGGACATCTCCGCGAAGATCGTCGTCCCGAAGGGGGTCATCCGAGACGTCAGCAGTGACCTCATGCGTCGCACCCTACCCACGCCGGTGCCGTATGCCGCTGGGCTCGGTCCGCAGTCGCCCGCCGTCCCAGCCCGGTGGGGTGGTCGCCGGCCGAGGTCAGTCCGCCGGCAGGTCGCAGCCGGTGATCCTGAACAGGGTGTAGTCCCCGACGGTGCGCACCTGGTCGAGCCCCTGGACGGAGACGAGGTCGACGAGCCCGGAGGAGCGCTCGGGGCGGTCGAGCCAGTAGACGTGGCTGGAGTCGATGGCCCAGCGGATGTCATGGCGCTGCAGGGCGGAGCACACGTCGGGCCGCGTCGTCATCTTGTCGAACCCGGTGCCGAGGAGGTTCTCGTCGCCGGTGTCCGGGATCGGGATGGACCGGTAGAGGGTGTTCGTCCCGAAGAGGGCGAACATCAGGGGGGAGCCGTTCTCCGGCCGCCCGATGAGTCCCTCGCCGCTGGGGATCTCTGCAGCGAGGAGGGAGAGGTCGGCCTGCGCCTGGCGGGACAGGATGACGTGGGTCGGGTCGGCCGGTCGGAAGAAGGCGTCGAGCATGGTCGACCGCGTCGGGCCGTGGGCGACGACGGTGGCGAGGGGGATGAGCGCCAGGGCCACCAGGCTCACCGCGGGCACCTGGATCCGGAGGGCCGGGACCTTGAGCAGCAGGTCACGCACCGCCGGCGCGGCCGCCGCGACGAGCACGACTCCCGGCACTGCCGCGAGCGAGGCCAGCCGGACCTTGTCGTTGTACCAGTAGCCCGTGACCAGGGCCGTCCACGACGCCGTCGACGACGCCGCCATGACGTAGAGGACGACGCAGGCACCCCACATGGCGACGACCGGGAGCGCGGCTCGCGCCCGGACGATGATCCAGCCGAGCCCGAGGGGCAGGAGGGCGAGCAGGCCCCAGAGCACGACGGGGATCTGCAGCCGTCCTCCGACGACCTCGACGAGGGCGCTCCAGACGCTGACGTGGCCCTTCCACTCGTAGGACTGCGTCGAGGCGAGACGCTCCGAGACGAGCGGGGCCGTGAGCAGACCGCCCAGCCCGACGAGCGCGACGACGCCGAGGTCACGCGCGACCGCGCTCCAGGGTCGGTGGCCGAGGACGCCCGCCCGCAGCCGCGCGGTGACGAACCAGACGAGGGCGAAGAGGACGAGGGCGACGAGGGAGTTCGGCTGGATCAGCGCCAGGCCGACGAGGGCGGCAGCGAAGCCGAGCCACTGGCCGAGCCCGGGCGAGAGCCGAGCCGCGCCCCGGCGACGGGCCGTCGGCGTGCGTGCGGCCTGGAGCATGATCGCCAGCGCAGCGGGAGTGAGAGCCGTGCCCATGAGGTTGGGCCAGAGCACGCCCCATCCGAGGAGGACGGTGGGGAAGGAGACGAAGGCAGCGGAAGCCAGCCCAGCGGCATACGTCACGAGGTGGGACGTGCCGAGCGCGTGCCGGACGAGCGTGACGACGCCGAGCGGCCACACGACGGCGGCGAGGATGACCGTGGCAACGTTGGTTCCGGGGAGGACGGGAGCGGCTCCGCTCTGCAGGCCCGTCGCGATCCAGGCGTGGAAACCGTTGGGGTAGAAGGTCGGGTGGACGAGCGAGAGGTTGCTGGTGTCGAGGAAGAGCCGGATCCGGTTGAGGTGGTAGACCGCGTCGGGGCTGTCGACGAGCTCGTCGGGGCGGCCGATCGCCGGCAGGATCGTGGCGAGCGCGATGACGACACCGATGCCGACGGCCAGGGCCACGTGGGGGTCGGGGCGCCCGAGAAGTCGTCGCCGTGGCGACAGCGTGGGGTCTCGCCCGGCGATGCTGCGGACCAGGAGCCAGCCGGCTCCGGCCGTGAGCGCGGTGACGCCGAGGAGCACCAGCCAGCTCCAGGCCAGGCCGAGGCGCTGGGTGATGGTGGCCCCTGCGGCGATGACGGCGACCGACACGGCGGGGGACACGGCGACAGCCTCGAGCCCACGCGTGCCGAGCGCGCGGACGACGAGCCAGCCGGGCCCGAAGAGAACCGCCAGGAGGACGGCAGAGACCGGCACGGTCTCCCACCAGCTCGACCAGCTCGACCCGTTCGACATGGCGGTCATTCTTGCCGGTCGGCGCGATTTCCCAGCACACGGGGCGACGCACTACGATGGTCCACGGTCACGTGTGCCTCGGCTCATGGGACCGAATTCGCGCGTCTTCATCCGGGCCCGTCCCGGCACGCACCACGGCAGTCCCAGCCGAATCACACCGGTTGGGCGGGGTGCGTCGAGACGCCAGGAGTGAGGCGTATGCCGCTGGGCTCGGCCGGCACGTCGGGCTGGTTCCTGCGGTGGCGACCTCACAACCAACTGACAACCACGAATCAAGGAGGACACGGCATGGCCGTCGTCACCATGCGCCAGCTCCTGGAGAGCGGCGTCCACTTCGGGCACCAGACCCGTCGGTGGAACCCGAAGATGAAGCGCTTCATCATGACCGAGCGCAACGGCATCTACATCATCGACCTGCAGCAGTCGCTGACGTACATCAACAACGCCTACGAGTTCGTCAAGGAGACCGTCGCCCACGGCGGCTCGATCCTCTTCGTCGGCACGAAGAAGCAGGCGCAGGAGCCGGTCGCCGAGCAGGCGACGCGCGTGGGGATGCCCTACGTCAACCACCGTTGGCTCGGTGGCATGCTCACCAACTTCCAGACGATCTCCAAGCGCCTCACGCGCCTCAAGGAGCTCGAGGAGATCAACTTCGACGACGTGGCCGGCTCGAGCTACACGAAGAAGGAGCTGCTCATCCTCAAGCGCGAGAAGGACAAGCTCGAGAAGACTCTCGGCGGCATCCGCTCGATGAGCAAGGTCCCCTCCGCCGTGTGGATCGTCGACACGAAGAAGGAGCACCTCGCCGTCGACGAGGCCCGCAAGCTCGGCCTGCCGGTCATCGCGATCCTCGACACGAACTGCGACCCGGACGAGGTCGACTACAAGATCCCGGGCAACGATGACGCCATCCGCTCCGTCACCCTGCTGACGCGGGTCATCGCCGACGCCGTCGCCGAGGGCCTCGTCCAGCGCTCGTCCGGCCGCTCCGGCGCCGAGGCCGGCGCCGAGGAGCCCCTGGCCGAGTGGGAGCGCGAGCTCTACGCCGAGGCCGCCAACGCCGCCGGCGCCACGGAGAGCGCGGAAGCCGCTGAGGCGCCCGTCACCCCGGCCGCCGAGGGCGCCGCGACCGAGGCTGCGCAGGCCACCGAGACGACCGAGACGACCGAGACGACCGAGGCTCCTCCCGTCGCCGAGGTGACCGAGGCCACCGAGGCTCCGGCCGAGGCTCCGACCGAGTCCACCGAGGCTCCGGCCGAGGCCACTGAGTCCACCGAGACCACCGAGGCTCCGGCCGAGGCGACTGAGGTCCCGGCCGAGCAGGCCTGAGCCGACGGTCATCACCCGTTCAGGTCGATATCCAGTACCACCGACGAAAAGAGCGAATCAGAGCATGGCGAACTACACCGCCGCTGACATCAAGGCGCTCCGCGAGCAGACGGGCGCGGGCATGTTGGACGTCAAGAAGGCGCTCGACGAGGCTGATGGCGACCGTGCCAAGGCCGTCGAGATCCTTCGGGTCAAGGGCCTCAAGGGCGTGACGAAGCGTGAGGGCCGCTCGGCCTCCAACGGTCTCGTCGCGGCCCAGGCCGGCGACGGCGTCGGCACGCTCGTCGAGGTCAACTGCGAGACGGACTTCGTCGCCAAGGGTGAGCGGTTCATCGCCCTGGCCGAGCAGGTCCTCGCCCAGGCCGTCGCCTCGCAGTCGTCCGACGCAGACACGCTGCTGGCCAGCTCGCTCGAGGACGGCAGGACGGTCAAGGACCTCCTCGACGAGGCCAACGCCACGATCGGCGAGAAGATCGAGGTGCGCCGGGTGGCTCGCCTCGAGAGTGACGGTGGGCGCGTCGTGTCCTACCTGCACAAGACCTCGCCCGACCTGCCTGCGCAGATCGGGGTCCTCGTCGCCCTCCAGGGTGGTGACGACCAGGTGGCACGGGACGTCGCGATGCACGTCGCGGCCTTCAGCCCCTCCGTCCTCACCCGCGAGGAGGTGCCGGCCGAGACCGTCGAGAACGAGCGGCGTGTCGCCGAGGCCACCGCCCGCGAGGAGGGCAAGCCTGAGGCGGCCCTGCCGAAGATCATCGAGGGTCGCGTCGGCGGCTACTTCAAGGAGAACGTGCTGCTCGAGCAGCCGTTCGCCAAGGAGCCGAAGAAGACGGTTGCCAAGGTGCTCGAGGAAGCCGGTGCCACCCTGACCGGCTTCGCCCGCTTCCGCGTCGGCCAGTGAGGCCGTAACACCCCGACATCCCCATCGAAAGAGCAGTTCGCGACACGGCCCGTCAGGGCCAGGGCCCCGCGGCCCGTCGCGAACTGCTCTTTCGATTGTGCGGGGAGAGGCCGTCGAGCTCCTACTACTAGTTGTAGTAGGGATCACAGCCCAAGTGGTATCGGGGGATACCCACGGGGGTATTCAATGGAGGCATGACCACCGCAAGAACGAAGAAGTCCCTGGTGGTGCTGGGCGCGGGCACGGCCGGAACCATGGTCGCGAACAAGCTCCGCCACCGTCTCCCCAAGACCGACTGGAAGATCACGGTTGTCGACAAGACCGACATTCACGACTACCAGCCCGGGTACCTGTTCATCCCCTTCGGGATGAACACTCCTGAGCAGATCCGCAAGACGAAGCACGCGTACATCGGCGATGGCGTCGAGCTCGTCCTGGCCGAGGTCGACAAGGTCGACCCCCAGGCCAAGTCCGTCGCCCTGACGGACGGCCGGTCACTCGCCTACGACTACCTCGTCATCGCCTCGGGCACGAGCCCGCGACCAGACCAGACGCCGGGGATGCTCGGCGACGACTGGCACGGGTCGGTCGGCGAGTTCTACACGTACGACGGGGCGGTCGCCCTGCGCGACCAGCTGAGCGCCTTCACCGGGGGCCGTCTCGTCGTGCACATCACGGAGCTGCCGTTCAAGTGCCCCGTGGCACCGCTCGAGTTCACCTTCCTCGCCGACGACTACCTGCGCGGACGCGGACTCCGGGACAAGACCGAGCTCGTCTTCGTCACGCCCCTGGACGGAGCGTTCACCAAGCCCGTCGCGAGCAAGGAGCTCGGCCACCTCCTCGAGGAACGCGGCGTCACCGTCGAGACGGACTTCATGATCGAGAGCATCGACCAGGAGCGCAAGGTGCTCGTCTCCTACGACGAACGCGAGGTCCCCTACGACCAGCTCGTGACGATCCCGCTCAACATGGGCGCCGAGTTCGTGGCGCGGTCCGGGCTCGGGGACGACCTCAACTACGTCCCCGTCGACAAGCACACCATGCAGTCGACGGCCCACCCCGAGATCTTCGCGCTCGGCGACGCGAGCAACATCCCCACGTCCAAGGCGGGGTCCGTGGCCCACTTCTCGGTCGAGATCTTCGTCGAGAACTTCATGGAGCTCATCGCCGGCAAGCCGATGACCCACTCGTTCGACGGGCACGCCAACTGCTTCGTCGAGTCCGGCGGTGGCAAGGCCCTGCTGCTCGACTTCAACTACGACACCGAGCCGCTCACCGGTACGTTCCCGCTGCCCAAGATCGGCCCGATGACGCTACTGAAGGAGTCGCGCGCCAACCACGTCGGCAAGCTCGCCTTCCGGCACATCTACTGGAACATGCTGCTTCCCGGCCGCCCCCTGGGCCTTCCCCCACACATGTCGGTGTCCGGCAAGATCCCGGCCGACGCCTGAGCTCGAAAGGACGTAACCCCATGCCCACCACGACCATCGCCGGCAAGCAGATCGAGGTCAACGAGGAAGGCTTCCTCAACAACCCTGCCGACTGGAACGAGGAGCTCGGAGCGGAGTTCGCCCGACTCATCGGCGTCGAGATGACCGACGAGCACTGGAAGCTCGTCAAGTTCCTGCGCGACGACTACTCGGCCCAGGGCGAGACGCCGACCCTGCGTCGCGTCAGCACCCAGCTCGGCCTTCCCGTCAAGCAGCTGTTCACGATGTTCCCCGGCAAGCCGGCCAAGAAGATGTCCTACGTCGCCGGTGTCCCCAAGCCCAAGGGCTGCGTGTGAGACGCGCCCCGGCCTGACGACCACACCACGACTGACCACCAGGAGCACCCCATGACCGACACACTCAAGCCCCCCACCGAGCCGGCCTTCGTCCCGTCCTTCGACGAGCCCGCTGGAGAGGAGCGCAAGCTCGCCATCATCTGCAGCAAGGGCACGCTGGACATGGCGTACCCCGGTCTCATCCTCGGCAACGCCGCCCTGGGTGAGGGCATCGAGACCCACCTGTTCTTCACCTTCTGGGGTTTCGACATGATCAACAAGAAGACCCAGAGCAGCCTCAAGGCGACCATCCTCGGCAACCCGGCGATGCACATGCCCCAGGGTCTCGGCGGAATCCCGGGGATGACCCACCTCGCCACGTCGCAGCTGAAGAAGGCCATCGCCGAGCTCGACATCCCCGAGGTCCCCGACTTCCTAGACCAGATCGTCGCGTCCGGTGGTCACCTGTGGGCGTGCCGACTCTCCGCGGACATGAACCACCTCACTGAGGCGGATCTCCGAGACGACATCGAGGGCATCATCTCGGCGTCGGACTTCATCGAGATGACCGCGGGCGCCCAGCTGCTCTTCATCTGACAGCTGGGTCTGGAAGGCCCGGGGCGCGCGCATCCGCCCCGGGCTCTTTCCTGCCCTGACCGCGCAGCGGTGCGGCAGCAGATCTTCACACCATCTCCAGAGAGTGCTGCCGTCGTTCCCGCAGCAGCGCTCCTAGGCTCAGGGGATGAGCCAGATCCTCCTCGTCGAGGACGATCCCACGATCAGCCAGGCCGTCACGGACCGTCTGCGCGCCGAGGGTTTCGTCGTCCACCAGACGTACGACGGCCCCTCGGCAGTCGCTGCCCACGACGAGCACCGGCCCGACCTCGTCGTCCTCGACGTCATGCTCCCGGGCTTCGACGGCATCGAGGTGTGCCGTCGCATCCAGGCTGAGCGACCCGTCCCCGTCCTCATGCTCACCGCCCGCGACGACGAGACCGACCTGCTCGTCGGCCTCGGCGTGGGGGCGGACGACTACGTGACCAAGCCGTTTCGCATGCGTGAGCTCGTGGCCCGCATCCGGGCGCTGCTCAGGCGGGTCGAGCGGGCCCGCGAGCTCGCCAATGGACCAGACCCGGTCGTCGTCGACGGGCTGGCGATCGACCCCGGCACCCGCCGTGTCCGCCTCGACGGGGGAGAGGTGCACCTGACGCCTCTCGAGTTCGACCTTCTCCTGGCGCTGGCGGCGGACCCGGGCACGGTCCGTGGCCGGGACGACCTCATGAGGGAGGTGTGGGGCTGGGCGGATGCCCGCGGGACCCGCACCCTCGACAGCCATGTGAAGGCGCTCCGAGCCAAGCTCGGCCCCCACCGGGTGCGCACCGTGCACGGCGTCGGCTACGCCCTCGAGCCGTGAACGCCGATCGACCCCTGGAGGGGGTCCGCTCCATCAAGGCGAAGCTCGGCCTCCTCGTGGCCGTCAGCATCGTCGTCGCGGCCCTCGTCTCGGAGATCGGTGACCGCGCCGGCGTCCCGCCCTGGCTCACCGTCCCGGTGACCGTCACGGTGGCGCTCGCCGTGACCCAGTGGCTGGCGCGGGGGATGACCGCCCCGTTGCGGGACATGACGCGCGCAGCAGGCGCCATGGCGACCGGCGACTACACCCTGCGGGTCGAGGCCACCTCAGCCGACGAGGTCGGGCGTCTCGCGGGCGCGTTCAACACCATGGCCGAGGACCTCGCGACCGCTGACCAGCAACGCAGCCAGCTCATCGCGACCGTCTCGCACGAGCTGCGCACCCCACTCACCGCCCAGCAGGCGATCCTGGAGAACCTCGTCGACGGCGTCGTGCGCCCCGACGACGACGTGCTCCGCGCGGCCCTCGCCCAGGCCGAGCGGCTCGGCGATCTCGTCGAGGACCTCCTCGACCTCAGCCGGGTCGACGGTGGCCGCGCGCGGCTACGACTACAGCCCCTCAACGTTCATGACCTCGTCGAGAAGGGCGTGGCCGAGGCGCACGTGACCGGTCGATCGGTGACCTACGCCGTCGAGGTTCCCACGGCGCTCGAGGTGACGGGCGACGAGGCCCGCCTGGCGCAGGTGCTCGCCAACCTCCTCGACAACGCCAGCCGGCACAGCCCGCACGGCGGGGTCGTCACCGTCCGAGCGGGCCGACTGGAGCCGGACCGGTGGTTCCTCGAGGTCGACGACGAGGGGCCCGGCATCCCGGCCGACCGGGCCGGGCGCGTCGTCGAGCGCTTCGGCAGCCGGCCCGACGAGTCGGGCGGTGGGACGGGCCTTGGCCTCGCCATCGCGAGCTGGGTCTGCGAGCTCCATGACGGGTCCATCTCGGTGATCCCGACCGAGGAGGGGAGCACCGGGGCGCGCGTCCGCGCCGTCCTGCCCGTCCAGCCAGTGGCCACCGAGCGCGACGCCGGGCCAGCCGCCACTCCCGAGGAGCCCATCGTGTCCAGCCCAGCCGCCCCAACGCCGACGTCCCCCTCCCAGACCCCGGCCCGCCCGGTCGTGCCCTCGCCGGCGGCCGTCGTTCCGCCAGCGGTGCCGCCGAGCCCCTTCGTCGACTCGGTCTTCGGCGACCTCTGGCCGGAGGCCGGCCTCGCGCCGCGGGTGGGCCTGCTGCTCGGCGCCGTCGGGGTCGGGGTCCTCGCGGGGGCCGTCCTGCCGGAGCGCAACATCGGCGTCGCCCTCCTGCTCGTGCTGGTCATGGCCGGCACGCTCGTCCTCCGAGTGGCTCGGCTGCGGTCCGCGCCCTGGACCGTCGTCAGCGCGGCCCTGGCCTTCGGCCTCGCCTCCCTCACCGTTCTCCGGGCGGCTGAGTGGGTGACCGTCCTCGCGATCGGCGTCATCGTCGTCCTCGGGGCGACGGCACTCACGGGAGCCAAGGGGTTCCTCGCACTGGTCGGCGGGCTCGCAGCCTGGCCCCTCGCCGCACTGCGCGGGCTGCCGCTCCTCGGCCGCACCATCTCCGCGACGAGCCGAGTGTCGATCGTCTGGCCCGTCGTGCGCACCGTTGCCATCTCCCTCGTCGCGCTCGTCCTCTTCGGCGGGCTGTTCGCCTCCGGCGACGCGGTCTTCGGCTCGTGGGCGCAGGCCGTCATCCCCGATCTCGAGCTGGACGGCCTCGTGGCGCGCTTCTTCGTCGGCTTCGTCGTCGGTGGCACCGTCCTGGCCGCCGGCTACCTCGCGATCAACCCCCCGCGGGTGGACCGGCTGACGGCCCCGCAGGCCCGCCCGGTGGCCCGGCTGTGGGAGTTGGTCGTGCCGGTGGGTGTCGTCGTGGCGCTCTTCGTCGTCTTCGTCGTCGCACAGGCGACCGCGCTCTTCGGCGGCCACGGCTACGTCCGGCGCACGACCGGCCTCACCTATGCCGAGTACGTGCACCAGGGGTTCGGCCAGCTCACCGTGGCGACGGTCCTGACCCTCCTGACGACCGCGCTCGGTGTGCGCAAGGCGCCGCGGGAGACTGCACGTCACCGCCTCGTCCTGCGGCTCGTGCTCGGGTCCCTGCTCACCCTGACACTCGTCGTCGTGGCGTCCGCGCTCCACCGGATGGACCTCTACCAGCAGGCCTACGGCTTCACCGTCCTGCGCGTCCTCGTGGATGGCTTCGAGCTCTGGCTCGGCCTGCTCGTGGTGATGCTCCTCGTCGCCGGGATCCGCCTCTCCGGGTGGTGGCTGCCCCGTGCCGCGCTCGTGTCCGCGGCCGTCCTCCTGCTCGTCGGCGGCCTCGCGAACCCCGAGGCGTGGGTGGCGCAGCGCAACATCGACCGCTACCACGCGACCGGCAAGCTCGACACGGCGTACCTGTTCACCCTGGGCGCCGACGCTGCGCCGACCATCAGGGCCGGGCTTCCGGCCGACCTGTCCTCGTGCCTCCTGCTGTCGAAGCCGCCGGCACCGCCTGACGACCTCCTCGGCTGGAACCTCGGCCGCGACAGTGCCGCCGACGTCACGGCCGATCTGGCTGCCGTCACCGTTCCCGTGGAGTGCACGACCTGGCTCCACACCGACTACCACCGCTGAGCGCGGTGGGACAGGATGGCTCGGTGCGCCCAGACATCGCCGAGCTGTTCGAGCTCGACCCTGCCCTGACCCACCTCAACCACGGCGCTTTCGGGGCCGTTCCACGGGTCGTGCGTGAGGCCCAGGACCGGGCCCGCGCGCGGATCGAGGGGGCCCCGATGCGAGCCTTCCGCGACGAGCTGCCGGACGCCATCGCCGCCGCGCGCGAGCAGGCAGCCGCCTTCGTCGAGGTCCCCACCGATTCTGCGGCGCTGGTCCGCAACGTCTCGGAGGCCGTCGCGGTCGTGCTCGAGAGCCTCTCGATCGGACTGGGTGACGACGTGGTCGTGAGCAACCACGGCTACCCCACCGTGTCGCTGGCGGTCCAGGCGCGGGGCGGCTCGACCCGCGAGGCACGGTTCGGGCTGGGGGCCTCGACGGCCGAGATCGTCGCCGCGTTCACCGAGGCCCTGACGCCCGACACCAGACTCGTCGTCATCGACCAGATCACCTCCGGGACCGCGCTCGTGCTGCCCGTGCGCGAGGTCGCGGCCGCAGTCGCCCCGGTCCCCGTGCTCGTCGACGCCGCCCACGTCCCGGGCGCCCTTCCCGTGGACGTCGAGGCCCTCGGAGTCGCGTTCTGGGCGGGCAACCTCCACAAATGGGCGTTCGCGCCCAGGTCGTCGGCCGTGCTGTGGGTCGAGGCGCAGCGGCGCGGGGGTGTCCGGCCCCTCGTCACCTCATGGAGCCACGGCAGCCCGTATCCCGCGTCCTTCGACCTGCAGGGCACCGTCGACCACTCCGCGTGGCTCGCCATCCCAGAGGCCGTCGCGTTCTGGCACGACCTCGGCGGATGGCGCAACGTCGAGCGCAACGCCGACGTGCTCCAGCGGGGAGCCCGCCACGTGGCGACCGCGCTCGGGACGGTGGGCGAGCCCAGCGGCATACCCTCTCCTCCCTGCATGACGCTCGTCCCCCTGCCCGACGGGGCGGCGGCGACACCCGACGGGGCGGAGGCACTGTGGCAGCAGCTCCACGCCGCCGGCTTCCTCGCCCCACCGGGCAGCTTCGAGGGCCGCGGCTACGTGCGACTCGCCGCTCAGGCCTACAACGACGACGACGACTACGCACGGCTCGCCGAGACGCTCGTCTCACTCGTGGGCCGCGCCTGAGCGCCGATGCGACCAGGGCCGCCGCGATGTGGAAAGATCGGGCGACCGCCGGAACTGCCCACAAGGAGGCTCCGTCATGACCGACGCCCGCGACACCCAGTTCAAGAGGGTGCTCCTCAAGCTCTCCGGTGAGGCCTTCGGAGGTGGATCCGTGGGGGTCGACCCGAGCGTCGTCGCCGGGATCGCGCGCCAGATCGCCGACGCCGTCCGAGGTGGGGTGCAGGTGGCCGTCGTCGTCGGCGGCGGCAACTTCTTCCGCGGCGCCGAGCTCCAGCAGCGCGGCATGGACCGCACGCGCGCCGACTACATGGGCATGCTCGGCACCGTGATGAACTGCCTCGCCCTGCAGGACTACCTCGAGAAGGAAGGCGTCGAGACCAGGGTCCAGTCCGCGATCGCCATGCAGCAGGTCGCCGAGCCCTACATCCCGCGTCGCGCCATCCGGCACATGGAGAAGGGCCGGGTCGTGATCTTCGGCGCCGGGGCCGGGATGCCGTTCTTCTCGACCGACACGGTGAGCGCGCAGCGCGCCCTCGAGACCAAGTGCGACGCCCTCCTCATCGCCAAGAACGGCGTCGACGGCGTCTACTCCGCAGACCCCAAGACGGACCCCACCGCGACCAAGTACGACACGCTGACCTTCGACGAGGGTCTGGCCAACGGGCTGCGCATCGTCGACGCGGCAGCCTTCTCCCTCTGCAAGGAGAACAAGCTGCCCATGGTCGTGTTCGGGATGGAAGGTGCCGGCAACATCACCCGCGCCCTGCTGGGTGAGAAGATCGGCACGCTGGTCACGAACGCCTGACCCCGAGCCCGGTGACGTGCCCCACGACCCAGACCGGCCAGCCCGACCAACCCGTGTGACCCGATGAGGACGAGGAAGCGAAAGTCATGATCGAAGAGACGATGTTCGAGGCCGAGGAGAAGATGGACAAGGCCGTCGAGGTCCTCAAGGAGGACTTCGCGGGCATCCGCACGGGTCGCGCCAACCCCGGCCTGTTCAACAAGCTCCTCGTCAACTACTACGGTGCGCCGACGCCCCTCCAGCAGCTGGCCTCGTTCCAGAACCCCGAGGCGCGCACGATCCTGGTCATCCCGTTCGACAAGTCGGCCATGCACGAGATCGAGAAGGCCATCCGCGACTCCGACCTCGGGGTCAACCCGGCGAGCGACGGTCACCAGATCCGCTGTGTTATGCCCGAGCTGACGGAGCAGCGCCGCAAAGAGTACATCAAGCTGGCCCACCACAAGGCGGAGGAGGGCCGCGTCTCCATCCGCAACGTCCGCCGCAAGGCGAAGACCGACATCGACCGGCTCGTCAAGGACGGCGAGGTCGGCGAGGACGAGGGCACCCGGGCGGAGAAGGAGCTCGAGGCGCTGACCAAGAAGCACACCGAACTCATCGACTCCCTCGTCAAGCACAAGGAGTCGGAGCTGCTCGAGGTCTGAGGTGCGACCCCGGGCCCCGTCCCGGGCCGCCACCGCTTCGACGAGCGCTCGATGACTTCGCGATGACCACCCCACCCGCCGCCGCACTGCCCGACCCGCCGGTGCCGACCGCACCCGTCTCCCGGGCTGGACGCGACCTCAAGGCTGCCATCGGGGTCGGCGTCGTGCTCGGTGCCATCATCATCACGTCGCTGCTCGTCAAGAAGGAGTCGTTCCTCGTCGTCGTGGCGATCGCGGTCGCCATCGGCATGTGGGAGCTGCACGTCGCCCTGCGCAACGTCGCGGTCCGGGCCCCCCTCGTCCCGGCCGTGATCGGCATGGCCGGCATGACGTGGGCCGCCTACGTCCACGGACCGGCGGGGCTGGTCACCGCCTGGGTCCTCACCGGAGCGGCGATCCTCCTCTGGCGCGGCAGTGGCCGTCTGGACGGTGCCGGGCGCGATGTCCTCGGCGGGATCTTCATCGCCACCTACCCGCCGCTGCTCGTCGGCTTCGCCGTGCTCCTGCTCGCGGAGCCCGACGGGGTGGGGCGGATGTTCGTCTTCCTCCTCACCGCGGTGAGCAGCGACATCGGCGGCTACGCGGCAGGAGTCTGGCTCGGCAAGCACCCGATCGCGCCGACGATCAGCCCGAAGAAGTCCTGGGAGGGCTTCGCCGGCTCCGTCGTCCTCTGCATCCTCGCCGGCTCGCTGACGATCCACTTCTTCCTCGGGCACCCGTGGTGGATCGGCATCGCCCTCGGAGTGGCCGTCGCCGTCGCCGCGACGATCGGCGACCTCATGGAGTCGCTGATCAAGCGCGACCTCGGGATCAAGGACATGTCGAGCATCCTGCCCGGGCACGGCGGCATCATGGACCGGCTCGACTCCCTCATCGTCGTCGTGCCGATCGTCTGGGCGGTGCTCTCCCTCCTCGCCGAGCGCGCCGTCGCCTGAGCTCTCACTCCACCCCGTCCACACGCGTCGTGGGCGCGGAGCGAGCCCAGCGGCATCCGCGCGACGTTTTGACACCGGCTGAGACAATGGGTGCACCATGACTGAGAACCCAGCGCCTGTCTCGCTTCCCGAGCCGACGACGGCGCCGCCGATCCCCGGGCAGCTCACGTTCCGGGCGCCACGTCGTGGCAAGCCGCCGCGCCACCTGGCCGACTTCAGCCCCGCCGAGCGCAAGCAGGTGGTGGAGTCGCTGGGCCACCAGGGCTTCCGAGCGAAGCAGCTGTCCACCCACTACTTCGAGCGGCTCGTCGACGACCCGGAGCAGATGACCGACCTGCCGAAGGCGGTCCGCACCGACCTCGTCCGTGACCTGCTCCCGACGCTGCTGACCCCGATCGTCCGTCGGCAGGCCGACGACGGGAAGACGATGAAGTACGCGTGGCGACTCCACGACGGCGCGATCGTCGAGTCCGTGCTCATGCGCTACCCGAAGCGCGTGACCATCTGCATCTCGAGCCAGGCCGGCTGTGGCATGAACTGCCCGTTCTGCGCCACGGGCCAGGCCGGGCTCACGCGGAACATGTCGGCTGCCGAGATCGTCGAGCAGGTCGTCTGGGCGGCGCGGGCGCTGCGCACCGGCGAGCTCGCCGGCGGCGACGACGCCGACCGCGAGCACCCGCTGCGGGTCAGCAACGTCGTCTTCATGGGCATGGGAGAGGCCCTCGCCAACTACTCCGCCGCGATCGGCGCGATCCGCCGGCTCACCGACCCCGCTCCCGACGGGCTCGGCATGTCGGCCCGGGGCATCACCATGTCCACCGTCGGTCTCGTGCCGGGGATCGACAAGCTCGCCGCGGAGGGCATCCCGGTCACGCTCGCCCTGTCGCTCCACGCTCCCGACGACGAGCTGCGCGACGAGCTCGTGCCGATCAACACCCGCTGGAAGGTCGACGAGGCCATCGACGCGGCCCACCGGTACTACCAGGTCACCGGGCGTCGCGTGTCGATCGAGTACGCCCTCATCCGCGACATCAACGACCAGGGCTGGCGGGCCGACCTGCTCGCGCAGAAGCTCAACCGACGTGGCCGCGGGTGGGTGCACGTCAACCCGATCCCGCTCAACCCGACGCCGGGCTCCAAGTGGACCGCGAGCCGGCCCGGCGTCGAGCAGAACTTCGTCGAGCGGCTCCGCGCCCACGGCATCCCGACGACGATCCGGGACACTCGCGGCCAGGACATCGACGGAGCCTGCGGCCAGCTCGCCGCGGCGACCGCCTGACGGTCGAGCGCCCCTTCGGGGGCGCGGGTGGAGGCTGCGGTCGAGGTACGGGTCGAGGCTCCGCTCGCCGACGGGATCTGACCGCTCGGCTCGTGTGACGAAATCGGGTCTGGCCCTCGCCGTGGGGGAGCGGGCAGGGTGGAAACATGAGCGACGGAGCCAGCCCAGCGGCATACCCCTCGAGCTACCGCCCGATGTACGAGGCGAGCCTGACCGATCCCGAGGCCTTCTGGGCGGAGGCCGCCGGCCTCATCGACTGGGTGACGCCGCCCACGCGCATCCTCGACTCGGACAACCCGCCGTTCTACCGCTGGTACCCCGATGGTGAGCTGAACGTCTGCCACAACGCGATCGACCGGCACATCGCCGCGGGTCGTGGCGACCAGCCCGCCATCCGTTATGACTCACCCGTGACGGGGACGAAGGAAACCATCACGTATGCCGCTCTGCTCGCTCGCGTGCGAGCCGTGGCCGGAGGCCTGCGCGGCCTCGGCGTCGAGAAGGGTGATCGGGTCGTCATCTACATGCCGATGGTCCCGGAGGCCGTCATCGCCATGCTCGCGTGCGCCCGGATCGGCGCGGTCCACTCCGTCGTCTTCGGGGGGTTCGCCCCGCAGGAGCTCGCTGCCCGGATCGACGATGCGGCGCCCAAGGTCGTGCTCTCCGCGTCCTGTGGCATCGAGCCGTCCCGCGTCGTGAAGTACAAGCCGTTCCTCGACGAGGCGATCCACCGCTCCGCGCACAAACCCGACGCGTGCGTCATCCTCCAGCGCCCGCAGGAGCGCGCCGAGCTGGGCGAGCGCGACATCGACTGGGACGAGTTCGAGTCCGGTGAGGCGGCCCAGGCCGGCGCAGAGCCCGTCACGGTCGCCGCCACCGATCCGCTGTACATCCTCTACACGTCGGGCACGACGGGGAAACCGAAGGGCATCTACCGAGACAGCGGCGGCTACGCCGTGGCGCTGCGCTGGTCGATGGACAGGCTCTACGACGTCCAACCGGGCGAGACGATGTTCACCGCGAGCGACGTCGGCTGGGTCGTCGGCCACTCGTACATCGTCTACGGCCCGCTGCTCATCGGGGCGACGACGGTGCTCTACGAGGGCAAGCCGATCGGGACCCCCGACGCGGGAGCGCTCTGGCGAGTCATCTCCGAGTACGACGCCGTGTGCCTCTTCACCGCGCCGACCGCCTTCCGGGCCATCAAGAAGGAGGACGCGTCGGCGTCCCTGGTCAAGGACTACGACCTCTCCTCCTTCCGAACGCTCTACCTCGCCGGTGAGCGACTCGACCCGGACACCTACGAGTGGGCGTCGGCCGCGCTCGGCGTCCCGGTCATCGACAACTGGTGGCAGACCGAGACCGGTTGGCCGATCGCCTGCAACCCCAAGGGCATCGAGATGCTCCCGATCAAGCCGGGGTCGCCGTCGGTGCCGGTGCCGGGCTACGACGTCCGCGTGCTCGACAGCGAGGGCAACGAGCTGCCGGCCGGCCAGGAGGGCGCGATCTGCATCAAGCTGCCGATGCCTCCGGGCACGCTGCCCACGCTGTGGCAGGACGACGAGCGCTACGTGTCCTCCTACTTGTCCGCCTACCCGGGCTACTACCTCACCGGCGACGGAGGGTACGTCGACGAGGAGGGCTACCTCTTCGTCATGGGGCGGACCGACGACGTGCTCAACGTCGCCGGCCACCGGCTCTCGACCGGCTCCATCGAGGCCGCCCTCGCCGGCCACGAGGCGGTGGCGGAGTGCGCCGTCATCGGCGTCCACGACGAGCTCAAGGGTCAGGTCCCTCGGGCGCTCGTCGTGCTCAAGAGCGGGATCGACGGCGAGGCCGAGGGGGAGCGGATCCGCAAGGAGCTCGTCGCGCGAGTGCGGTCGGAGGTCGGAGCCGTCGCGGCCCTGCACCAGGTCGACATCGTCCACGGGTTGCCGAAGACACGCTCGGGCAAGATCCTGCGCAAGACGATGCGCGAGATCGCCGATGGCGGATCACCTGCCGTGCCGGCGACGATCGAGGACGCGAGTGTCCTCGATCGCCTCGGCCCGGTGCTGCGGGGCAGCTAGGCCGTGACATCGTGTGGGGCCGGTCAGTGCTCGGGCTGGCCGGTCGGCTCGTAGACGCAGGTCGGGTCGGAGGCCAGCAGGTTGCCGGTGACGGCGTAGGCGTGCGACCGGCTCCCGCCACACACGTCGCGGAACTCGCAGACACCGCACTTGCCCTCGAACTGCGCTGGGTCGCGCAGGGAGCGCAGCAGCGGGCTCGCTTGGTAGATGTCCCGGAAACCGGTCTCCTTGACGTTGCCGCACCGGTGGGGGAGGAACCCGCTCGGATAGACGTCGCCGAGGTGGTCGATGAAGGCGAAGCCGCGGCCCGAGTTGACCTCGATCGGCGGGCGAGGACGTCGGATGGCCGTATGCCGCTCGGCTCGCAGCTCGGCCACAGCGGCGGTCAGCTCGTGGTGAAGCTCGCCGACGGCAGGTGCGCGGCTGTCCGGGGCGTCGTCGCGCGCCCGCGCGCGTTGGATCGCGACCCTCCGGTAGTGCGGAGCCTCGGTCGTCTTGATCGCGACGAGGTCGGAGACGTCGTGGAGCCAGTGGAGCACGTCCTCCACCTCCTGCGGCTCGAGCGGCTGGAGCATCTCGCCGCGACCGGTGGGGACGAGGAAGAACACGCTCCACAGCGAGGCGCCGAGGTCGATGACGGTGCGCAGCAGGTCGGGCAGCTCGTGGACGTTGGCTCGCGTGACGGTGGAGTTGATCTGGAGCCGGAACCCGGCATCCCGGACGTCCTGAGCCGCCTGCAGGGTCGCGTCGAACACGCCACGGACACCACGGAACGCGTCGTGGGTGGCGGCGGTGTTGCCGTCGAGGGACAACGACAGGGCGCCCGCGCCGGCCGCGCGCAGCTCGTCGAGCACGTCACGGGTCAGCCGTGGCGTGACCGAGGGCGACAGGGCCATGTGCAGGCCGATGGAGGATCCGTGGCGGACCAGGTCGGCCAGGTCCGGCCGCTCGAAGGGATCCCCACCGGTCAGGACGACGATCGGGTAGGGCGCGCCATAGCCGGCGATGTCATCGAGCAGCGCCCGGCCCTGCTCCGTCGTCAGCTCGTGCGGATTGCGGCGGTGCTGCGCGTCCGCGCGACAGTGGAGGCAGACGAGGGCGCAGGCGCGGGTGACCTCCCAGATGACGATCATCGGGCGGTCCTCTGGGGCGTGGCGCAGCCGGCGGACGGCGGCGCGCTCCGTGACCGTCGTCATGCGCCGACCGGGCTCGTGCTGGCGGCCGGAGCCGTCCGGTGGGGTGACAGGGCTGCCGCTGCGGTCTCTCCGGAGGCGATGCAGGAAGCCAGACCGAGCCCGTCGTAGGCCGAACCGGCCAGGACGACGCCCGGCAAGGTCTGGGCGACCTCCTCCCGGAGAGCGCTGAGCCGGGCGGTGTGGCCCACGCGCAGCTGCGGCAGGCCGTCGGACCACCGTTGGACGTGGAGGACGTGCGGGGCGGCGTCGAGCCCGGTCACCGTGCGGTAGTCGTCGACGAGCTGGCTGACGAGCTCGTCGTCGGACAGCTCGGCGATGCGGTTGTCGCCACTTCGCCCGGCGGAGAGGCGGACGAGGGAGTACTCGTCATCGGCGAACTGTGGCCACTTGCGGGAGAGGTGGGTGGCGGCCTTGAGCAGCATGCCGGCCGTGGATGGCATGAGCACTCCTGTCCCGGCGAAGGCGCGCAGGTCCTTCGTCGCCGATCGGTCGAAGCCGAGCACGACGGTCGCGACCTTGGCGACCTCGGCCGAGTCGAGGATGCCGGCTGCGCGCCGGCTGTGCGGGGCGAGGAGGGGGGCTGCGGCCGCCGCCGGGACTGCCAGGACGATGCCGTCGGCACGGAGCTGCTCGGTGGCGCCGGCCGCCTCGCCGGGCGCCTCGCCGGGCGCCTCCAGCTGCGTCACCTCGACGGTGTAGCCGTCCGGCTCCCTGGTGATGCGCTCGACACGGCAGCCGAGGCGCACCCGCACCGGCAGGTCCGCAAGGACGGCGTCCGTCAGGGTCGCAAGACCGCCCGGCCACGAGGCGAACATCGGCAGCTGGGCCGCACCCGGGGCGGAGGGCGGCGCCGGGCGTCGCCGCACCAGCGATCGGCGTTGGGTCGCGGCATCGACGAGCGCCGGAGCGCAGGCGCGCAGGCTCAGTCGGTGGACGTCTCCGGCGTGGAGGCTGCCGAGCAGTGGGTCGATGAAGCGCTGCGTCACCTCGTGCCCGAACCTGGAGGAGACGAACTCGCCGACCGAGATGTCCTCGTCGTCGGCCAGTCCGGGGCGCAGGCGCGCGAGCAGTGGCTCCAGACCGGCCCGCCCCAGGCCGCGGACGGACATGACTCCGCTCGTCACGACGGGTCGCAGACGCGTCGGTCCCGACGGGGTGACCCCGGCGGGTAGGGCACGCAGGCCTCGGCCGGTCCACAGCCAGCTCTGGCCCGGGCGGCTGCCGAGCACGCTCTCGGTGAGGCCCAGCTCCTCCACGAGGCTGCGTGCGGTGGGCGAGCCCAGATGGATCGCCTCTGCGCCCACGTCGACCCGTCGCGAGCCGAGCTGCACGGTGTTCACCTGGCCTCCGAGCCGGCGCGCGGCCTCGACCAGGGTGACGTCATGGCCGGCCTGCGCGAGTCGTCGGGCGGCGACCAGGCCGGTGATCCCTCCCCCCACGACGACGACGCGGTGGAGGCGGTCTCGCTCGGTCATGTCTTCACCCTCGATCGGAAACGCGATACTACGGATCGTAGTACCGGAATCGGCCGTAGTAATAATCCGCGCACGATGTCGCCGGCCCGCGCTAACCCGTGGCGAGTGGCAGTCGGGAGCACACGTCGTCGACGCTGTCCACCACGTGCAGCGCTGCTGCCATGCGGCGCCCAGCCGCCAGCTGCTGGAGCGCGGGCCAGACCGGGACGGTCTCGGTCCAGTGCTTGCGCCCGACGAGGATCAACGGGGGGAGGGCCCGGTCGTCGGGCGCGTAGTAGAGCGGCGTCACCGCCTGGAAGATCTCCTGGACGGTCCCGGCAGCGCCTGGCAGCACGACGATGCCGCCGTTGCTCCGGGCCAGGATCCCGTCCTCGCGGATCGCGTTGGAGAAGTACTTCGCCACGACGTCGCAGAAGACGTTGGGCGGCTCGTGTCCGTAGAACCAGGTGGGAATTCCCAGCGACCGGGCTGTCGGGCCCAGGGTCTGGGCCGGGAGGACTGGTTCGACCCCCGAGAGGCTGGGGTCCGCGTCGAACTCACCGAGGGCGTCCCTGAGGAGGTCGTGCCGCACGCCCATCGCCGTCCGCGCCCAAGTCGTGATGTCGGGGTGGAACGACGGTACGGCCGCCAGGCGGGTCAGGGCCTCGGGGAGGGCGTCGGCGTCCGGAACGAAGGCCCCGAGGTTGGCGGCCTCCATCGCGCCCGGACCACCGCCGGTGATGACCACGTGCCCTGCCTCAGCCAGGCGTCGGCCCAGGTGGGCCGCTTCCGCGTATGCCGTGGTGCCGCGCTGGAGGGCGTGTCCGCCCATGACCCCGACGCAGGAGCGGCCCTCGACGAACTCGTCGAGGTCGTCCGTGACGGAGTCGTCATGGATGGCCCGGACCAGGGTCGCGTAGGCGTCCGTGCGCAGGCGCCCGTCGATGGACCAGGCATAGGCGCGGGCATCCGGGGTGGCTGAGTAGCCGTCCTCGAGGCCTGCGTAGAGGTCCTCGGGGTAGTAGAGGCCGCGCCACGGGTCGATCGGGGCGTCGGCCACCTGCGGGAACACGATGGCGCCGCCTCGGTGCAGCACCTCGGCGACATCAGGAGGCACCACGCCACCGAGGACCACGAGCCCGGTGAGGTCCCCGTGTGCGCCGAGGGCGGGTGCGTAGTCGGTGAGATCGAGGTTCTGCAGGCGCAGCCCGTGCACACTGTCACCCTCGTCGAGGTGCTCGTCGAGGGCGTCCAGGGTCTCGATCTCCATGTCGCCATGATGCCGGTGAACCTGGCCCGCCGAGGACCGGACGGGCCACCGGGATCTGGACCGGCCCGGCGCGCTGTCCCGGGCTTTGACAGGATCGGCGCGTGCTCGGTGTCCTCGAGGGGTTCGCGACGATATCGGTGATCGTCGCGGCCGGCTGGCTGCTCGCCCACCTGCGAATCCTCGACGACTCGGCTCAGGTGAACCTGTCGCGCCTCGCCTTCTACGCGGCCTCGCCCGCCCTGCTGCTCACGGTCATGCAGCGCACGCCGCTCGATGCCGTCCTGTCGCGCAACCTGCTGACCTCCCTGGCCAGCTTCGGACTCATCGCGGTCCTCTACCTGCTCCTGGCCCGGCTCCGCTGGCCCCGAGAGTCCCTGGGCTCGCGGCTGATCGGCAGCCTGTCAGCGGGTTATGTCAACGCCGGGAACCTCGGCATCCCCATCGCGCTCTACGTGCTCGGCGACGTCGCCTGGGTCGCACCGACGCTGCTGATGCAGCTGCTCCTCATCACGCCGGTCTACATGGCGCTGTTCGACAGCGATGCCCGCGGGGAGCGACCCCGGCTGCTTCGGAGTGTGCGCCGCATGTTCAGCAACCCCATCACCATCGGGGCCATCGGCGGCCTGCTCATCGCCGTCCTCGACCTTCACCTGCCCAGGGTCGTCAGCGACCCGATCGAGCTGCTGGGCAACATGGCCGTGCCCTCGATGCTCGTCGCCTTCGGGATCTCCCTGCGCCGGGGACCGCGCCCAGCCGCCGGGGCCTCCGCCGGCCACGTCTGGACCATCGTCGGCCTCAAGGTGCTGGCCATGCCGGCCATCGCGCTCGGCCTCGGCCTGGCCCTCGGCCTGCGGGACCAGCCGCTCTTCGCTGTCGTCGTCACGGCCGCGCTGCCGACGGCGCAGAACATCTTCACCTACGCGGTCAAGTACCGCCGCGAGGTCACGCTGGCCCGGGACGCGATCTTCATCAGCACCTTCGCGTCGGTGCCCGTGATCATCGGGATCGCCGGACTCTTCCACGCCGTCGCCGGCGTCTGAACCCGTCACCCCGCAACACACCCGCTTACCGCGTGATGGTGCTGGCTGCAGCCGGCGCGAGCAGACGGTAAGCGGGTGTGTTGCGGTGGCGAGGGGTCAGAAGTCTCCGAAGCCACCGAAGTCGCCGCCACCGAAGTCGCCGCCACCGAAGTCGCCGCCACCGAAGTCGCCGAAGCCGCCTCCTGCGTCTCCGGCCGCATCACTGCCGAGGTCCCCACCACCGACATCGCCACCGGCGTCCCCACCGGCGTCCCCACCGGCGTCCCCACCGGCGTCCCCACCGGCGTCGCCTGCCTCGGCTGCTTCGGGCGAGCCTTCGTAGCCGCCGAGCATCGCGTCGGCGATCGCGGAGCCGACCACGAACCCGGCGATGGTCCCGAGCATCGAACCGGCGAACATGCCGCCCATCCCCATGCCCCCGCGTCCGCCGAAGGCGCCCTGGAGATAGCCCGGCTGGCGCATCTCGGCGCGGGTGGCGCTGCGGGCCAGGTCCGCGGGCTGGTCGCTCCGGGGACGCTCCGCCTCGGGCAGGTCCTCGGTCAGGCGCTGGAGCACCATCTGGCGTTGTTCTGGCGACAGCTGTCCGAATGCCTCGGCGTGGACCTTCTCGATGTCCTCGGGAGGTGCGGTGCGCAGCAGGTAGCGGTAGCGCGCGATGGCCCGCTCGTCCTCGCTCGACGCGCCACCCCTCGGGGTGGGCACGTCATAGGGGCGGCCAGTCGGAGGGGCCGGCTGGTGCTGCTGCTGGAGGGGCTCACGCCCGAGCAGTCGATCGAGGAATCCCATGTCCACTCCCAGGTGTCGGCGACGTCGTCAGTCCTGTCAACGACAGCCGTACCCAGCCGGTTCCGCACCCGACGCCGAGCAACACACCCGGTTGCGGCGCGCCTGGGCCGCCTACAGGCGGCCCAGGCAGTCGGTATCCGGGTGTGTTGCGGGGGAAGGCGGTGTGCTGGAGCGGGTCAGAGGTGGTTCTCGGCCTCCGTGAGGACCGAGCGCAGCCGGGACTCGATGTCGTCGAACTGCTCCTGGCCCATGATCAGCGGCGGGGCGAGCTGGACGACGGGGTCGCCCCGGTCGTCGGCGCGGCAGTAGAGCCCGGCGTCGAAGAGGGCCTTGGAGAGGAAGCCGCGCAGGAGACGCTCCGACTCCTCGTCGTTGAACGTCTCGCGCGTCGTCTTGTCCTTGACGAGCTCGATCCCGTAGAAGTAGCCGGCGCCCCGGACGTCACCGACGAGGGGCAGGTCGAGGAGCCGGTCCAGCGTGGCCTTGAAGGCGGGTGCGTTGTCCTTGACGTGCTGGTTCAGCCCCTCGCGCTCGAAGATGTCGAGGTTGGCGAGGGCCACCGCAGCCGAGACGGGGTGCCCGCCGAAGGTGTAGCCGTGCGGGAAGTAGGTCGTGCCCTTCTTGAACGGCTCGAAGAGGCGCTCGCTCGCGATCATCGCGCCGATCGGGGAGTAGCCGCTCGTCATGCCCTTCGCGCAGGTGATGATGTCCGGCTGGAAGCCGAAGTCGATGCTGGCGAACATCGAGCCGATGCGCCCGAACGAGGTGATGACCTCGTCGGCGACCAGCAGGACGTCGTACTCGTCGCAGATCTCGCTGACCCGCTCGAAGTAGCCCGCCGGCGGCGGGAAGCAGCCGCCGGAGTTCTGCACCGGCTCGAGGAACACGGCGGCGACGGTGTCGGGCCCCTCGAACTCGATCGCCTCGGCGATCCGGTCCGCCGCCCACCGGCCGAAGGCCTTCTCGTCGTGGCGCAGGTGCTCCGGCGCCCGGTAGAGGTTGGTGTTGGGCACCTTGTGCGCTCCGGGCACGAGCGGCTCGAACATCTCCTTGGCGGCAGGGATGCCCGTGATCGAGAGGGCGCCCTGGGGCGTGCCGTGATAGGCCACCGCCCGCGAGATGACCTTGTGCTTCGTCGGCTTGCCGGTCAGCTTGAAGAACTGCTTGGCGAGCTTCCACGCGGACTCGACCGCCTCGCCGCCGCCGGTCGTGAAGAAGACGCGGTTGAGGTCGCCCGGGGCGTAGCCCGCCAGCCGCTCCGCCAGCTCGATGGCGCTCGGGTGGGCGTAGGACCAGAGGGGGAAGAACGCGAGTTCGCGCGCCTGCTTGGCCGCGGCCTCGGCGAGCTCCTCGCGCCCGTGGCCGACCTGGACCACGAAGAGGCCAGCGAGGCCGTCGATGTACTCGTTG
The DNA here is from genome assembly GCF_040365325.1 of Intrasporangium sp. DVR. Taxonomy (NCBI): domain Bacteria; kingdom Bacillati; phylum Actinomycetota; class Actinomycetes; order Micrococcales; family Intrasporangiaceae; genus Intrasporangium; species Intrasporangium sp. DVR. Next base: position 91,764 of record NZ_BAABZW010000015.1, read on the forward strand.
CCCCGGTCGTCCCAGATCTTCCAGCCGTCCCCCTTGGTGATGATCGGGACGGCGTGCCCGAGCCCGCCGGAGCCGGGCTCCTCGAAGACCGAGTGGCGCGTGAAGTGCATCCACAGGTGGTCGCGGGCCGCGTCAGAGAGCAGCGTGCCGGCCGGTGTGCGCCGGTCCGACGAGGGCTCCCAGACGTCGTTCGGGTTGAGTGTCATCGTGTACCCCAGTTGTAGAGCTGCTTGTTCAGCTTCAGGTAGACGAACGTCTCGGTCGCAGTGACGTTCGGGAGGGTCCGGATCCGCTTGGTCAGCAGCTCCAGGAGATGGTCGTCGTCCTCGCAGACGACCTCGGCGAGGATGTCGAAGCTGCCGGCCGTCGTGACGACGTAGTCGACCTCGTCCATCGTGGTGAGGGCGTCGGCGACCTCGGTCATGTCTCCGGAGACCCGCAGGCCGATCATCGCCGACCGCAGGAACCCCACCTGGAGCGGGTCGGTGACGGCGACGATCTGCATGACGCCCGCGTCGAGGAGGCGCTGGACCCGCTGGCGCACGGCCGCCTCGGAGAGCCCGACCTCGGTGGCGATCGACGCATACGACTTGCGCCCGTCATGCTGCAGCTGCTCGATGATCGCCTTGGACACGGCATCGAGGTTGGCGCTCGGCTTCGTGGGCATGGCCTGATCTTGACGGGTGGATCGCGCGGTTGGCAAGCACTCGCACGACGGATTCCGAAGATGGTTGGACAGATCTATTCCGAATCAGGAGGTCCGGTGGTTAGAGTGCGCGCATGACTTCCGAGGTTCGCCAGCTCCGCAACTTCATCGGTGGCCAGTACGTCGACAGCGACGCCGGGACCACGACCGACATCGTCAACCCGGCGACGGCGGCGGTCGTCGCGAAGGCGCCGGTCAGCTCCGCGGCCGACGTCGACCGCGCCTACGCCGCAGCGGCGAAGGCCTTCGGGACGTGGGGGGACACGACGCCGAGCGAGCGGCAGCAGGCACTGCTCAAGTTCGCCGACGCGATCGAGGCCCGCGCGGAGGAGTTCGTCCGCCTCGAGGGCGACAACACCGGCAAGCCCCACGCGCTGACGGCGTCGGAGGAGGTGCCGCCGATGGTCGACCAGCTGCGCTTCTTCGCCGGCGCGGCGCGGGTGCTCGAGGGCCGGGCGGCCGGTGAGTACATGGCCGGCCACACCTCGTGGATCCGCCGGGAGCCGATCGGCGTCGTCGGGCAGGTCACGCCGTGGAACTACCCGATGATGATGGCGATGTGGAAGATCGCGCCGGCGCTCGCCGCGGGCAACACGGTCGTCCTCAAGCCGTCGGACACGACTCCCGAGACGACCCTGCTGCTCGCCGAGGTGGCCTCGGAGTTCCTCCCGGAGGGGACGTTCAACGTCATCACCGGCGACCGTGAGACGGGCCGACTGCTCGTCGAGCACGACACACCCGCGCTCGTCGCGATCACCGGATCGGTCCGGGCCGGGATGCAGGTCGCCGAGAGCGCCGCCCACCGGCTCAAGCGGGTGCACCTCGAGCTCGGCGGGAAGGCGCCGGTCATCGTCTTCGACGACGCGGACATCGAGGCTGCGGTCGAGGGGATCGCGGGCGCCGGCTACTTCAACGCCGGGCAGGACTGCACGGCGGCGACCCGCGTTCTGGCCGGTCCGCGGATCCACGACGACTTCGTCGCGGCCCTCGGTGAGTACGCCGCCTCGTCGGTCAAGGTCGGCATGCCCGAGGACCCCGATGCGGCCTTCGGCCCGGTCAACAACCCGAACCAGGTCGCCCACGTCTCCGGCTTCATCGACCGGCTCCCGGACCACGCCCGGATCGTCGCGGGCGGCTCGCGGGTCAAGAGCCTCGGCGAGGGCTACTTCTTCGAGCCGACGGTGCTCGCCGGCCTCGAGCAGGAGGACGAGCAGATCCAGAACGAGATCTTCGGCCCGGTGATCACGGTCCAGCAGTTCACCGACGAGGACCGCGCGGTCGCCTGGGCCAACGACGTCAGGTACGGCCTCGCCTCGAGCGTCTGGACGAGGGACTTCGGGCGCGCGATGCGGGTGAGCAAGCGCCTGGACTTCGGGGCCGTCTGGATCAACACCCACATCCCGATCGTCGCCGAGATGCCTCACGGGGGTTTCAAGCACAGCGGCTACGGCAAGGACCTGTCGATGTACGGGTTCGAGGACTACACGCGCATCAAGCACGTGATGGCCAACATCAACTCATGAGCCAGTGAGCCGGTCGTGAGCAGTCATTGAGCCGTATGCCGCTGGGCTCGCTCCCACGGCCAGCTGACCTCGGGAGCCAGCTCAGCGGCATACGGACTCGTCCACACCCCTTCACTTCACCCCTGGGAGCCCGTCATGGACAACTCGAACCGCCCGCTCGCGGGCATCGACAAGCACGACAACCTCGCCTTCCGCGCCGCCCTGGCCAGGGGCCTCGTGAGCCGGCGATCGGCGATGCTCGGCGCCGCCGGGCTCAGCGCTGCCGCATTCCTCGCCGCCTGCGGCTCGGAGGGGCGCAACCCCTCGACACCGGGGACCGGAGGCGCCAGCGCCACGTCCGCCGCCCCGACCGCGAAGGCGGCGCAGGACATGAGCGACACGGAGAAGATCGTCAACTGGTCCAACTGGACCGAGTACATCGACGTGACCGACGACGGCAAGTCGCGCCCGACGATCGACGCCTTCACCAAGAAGACGGGGATCGAGGTCAACTACACCGAGGACTACCTCGACAACGACGAGTTCTACGCGAAGGTGCGACCGCTGCTCGAGGGCGGGCAGGACACCGGTCGGGACGTGTGGTGCTCGACCGACTGGCTCGTCGCCCGCCTGATCCGCCAGGGCTACGTGCAGAAGCTCGACCTGGCCAACATCCCCAACGCCGCCAACCTCGAGGACTCCCTCAAGAACGTCGAGTTCGACCCCGGCCGTCTGTACTCGCTGCCGTGGCAGAGCGGCTTCGCCGGGATCGGCTACAACCTCAAGGCGACCGGGGGCAAGAAGATCGAGTCGATGACCCAGCTGCTGACCGACCCGGCCCTCAAGGGCAAGGTCACGTTGCTCACCGAGATGCGCGACACCGTCGGGCTCGTCCTGCTCGAGCAGGGCAAGGACCCGGCGAGCTTCACCGACGCCGACTTCGACGCCGCGATGGAGATGATCCAGCAGGCGAAGGACTCCGGCCAGATCCTCAAGTTCACCGGCAACGAGTACACCGACGGGCTGGCCAAGGGCGACATCGCCGCCTGCGTCGCGTGGACGGGCGACGTCGTCCAGCTCCAGTTCGACGACGAGGACATCCAGTACGCCCTGCCGGAAAAGGGCTTCATGATCTGGTCCGACAACTTCGTCATCCCCGCGATGGCCCGGCACAAGAAGAACGCCGAGATGCTCATCGACTACTACTACGACCCGAAGGTCATGGCCGAGGTCGCCGCGTGGGTCAACTACATCCCGCCGGTGAAGGGGGCTCGGGACGAGCTCGTCAAGATCGACGCGGAGCTCGGCGACAACCCGCTCATCGCCCCGAGTTCGGAGGTGCTGAGCCGGTCGCACGTCTTCCGCGGCCTGACGCCTGACGAGGAGACGAAGTACAACCGGGCGTTCCAGTCCATCGTCACGGGCTGATGGCGGAGTCCCACAAGGGCGACCTGCACCTGGTCGGCCTGACCAAGACCTTCGGCACGTTCACCGCCGTCGAGCCGATGGACCTGACGATCCCGCAGGGGTCGTTCTTCGCCCTGCTCGGTCCGTCCGGGTGTGGCAAGACGACGACCCTGCGGATGATCGCTGGGCTCGAGGCTCCGACGGCCGGCACGATTCGCATCGGGGACCAGGACATCACGGCGAGGAAGGCGCACCAGCGCAACGTCAACACCGTCTTCCAGTCGTACGCCCTCTTCCCGCACATGTCGGTCCTCGACAACGTCATGTTCGGGCTGAAGCGCCGCGGGGACAAGGACGCCCGGAGCAAGGCCCTGGAGGCCCTCGAGCTCGTCCAGCTCGAGGGCCTGGGGGCCCGCAAGCCGACCCAGCTCTCCGGCGGCATGCAGCAGCGGGTGGCCCTGGCCCGCGCGCTGGTCAACCGGCCTGACGTCCTGCTCCTCGACGAGCCCCTGGGCGCGCTCGACCTCAAGCTGCGCCGGCAGATGCAGATCGAGCTCAAGCGGATCCAGCAGGAGGTCGGCCTGACGTTCATCCACGTCACCCATGACCAGGAGGAGGCCATGACGATGGCCGACACCATCGCGGTCATGAACGCCGGCCACGTCGAGCAGATCGGCGACCCCGCGACCCTCTACGAGCAGCCGCGCTCGACCTTCGTCGCCAACTTCCTCGGCCAGTCCAACCTGCTGCGCGCCAAGGTGGTGCCCGGCTCCGGGCGCGGCGGGGTCACCATGGTGCGCAGTCACGACGTCGACCTCGAGGTCGACGAGAAGCACCTGCCCGACGGGGTGAGCGACGTGTGGCTCGGGGTGCGCCCGGAGAAGCTGCGACTCGGCGAGTCGGGCGGCCCGAACCGGCTGCGCGGCACCGTCCGTGACGTCTCGTTCACCGGCGTGGCGACGCACTACATCGTCCACCTGCCGTGGGGGCGCGAGCTGACGGTGGTCCAGCAGAACGACGGGTCCACGCGAGCCAGGCTGGGTGAGGACGTCACCGTCTCGTGGGCCGCAGAGCACGGCTTCGCTCTCGACGCCTCGCAGGACGCCGACGCCGGCGCGATCATCGATGACGATGTCTGAGGCGACGGCACCCGCCCCGCCGCTTCGCCCGACCGGGTCGGCGCCGCCGGACTCCGCGCGTGGCACCTGGGTGCCCTACGCGCTGCTGCTTCCCGGCCTGCTCTGGCTGCTGGTGTTCTTCGTCCTGCCGATGATCACCCTGGGCTCCCAGTCCCTCCAAGAGGGCAACATCGACGAGGGCTACGTCTTCACCGGCAACGTCGGCATCTATGCGGACGCGCTGGGCCGCTACTGGCCGCACATGGTCCGCTCGCTGAGCTACGCCGGCCTGGCGACGGTGCTCGCCCTGCTGCTCGGCTACCCCCTGGCCTACTTCATCGCGCAGAAGGCCGGACGGTGGAAGAACGTCGTCCTCGTCCTGGTGATCGCCCCCTTCTTCACGAGCTTCCTGATCCGGACGCTCGCCTGGAAGACGATCCTCTCCGACAACTGGGTCGTCACCCAGTGGGCGCAGCAGCTGGGCATCACCGACGTCCTCCAGGCGATCGGCCTCACGTCGACGGACTCCCTGCTCTTCTCACCGTTCGCCGTGGTGATGGGCCTGACCTACAACTTCCTGCCGTTCATGATCCTGCCGCTCTACGCCTCGCTCGAGCGGCTCGACCCCCGGCTGCTCGAGGCGGCCAGCGACCTCTACGCCACCCCCTGGCAGGCCTTCCGTCGGGTCACCTGGCCGATGTCGCTGCCGGGTGTCGTGGCCGGCACGCTGCTCACCTTCATCCCGGCCAGCGGCGACTTCATCAACGCCCGGCTGCTCGGCAACACCCAGACGACGATGATCGGCTCGGTCATCGACAGCCAGTTCCTGCGGGTCCTCGACTACCCGCTCGCGGCGGCCCTGTCGTTCGTCCTGCTCGTCATCATCGTCACCCTCGTCGCCCTCTACGTCCGCAAGGCCGGCACCGAGGAGCTGCTCTGACATGACCCTGGTCAACTGGATCCGGCGCCACCTCATCGCCTTCGCGGCCCTGGTGGTCCTCGTCTACCTCCTCGTGCCCAACGTCATCGTCGCGGTCTTCTCCTTCAACGACCCCGAGGGCAAGTTCAACTACAACTTCAACCGGTTCTCCACCGAGGGGTGGACCAACCCGTGCGGCACCTCCGGCATCTGCGACGCGGTGGGCCTCAGCCTGCGGATCGGGATCACCGCCTCGCTCGTCGCCACCGTGCTCGGGACGATGATCGCCTTCGCGCTCGGCCGTTACCGCTTCCGCGGCCGGTCCGGCACCAACCTGCTCATCTTCATGCCGATGGCGACCCCCGAGGTCGTGATGGGCTCGAGCCTGCTGACCCTCTTCCTCATGATGGGCCTGCCCGTGGGCCCCCTCGCGATCCTCATCGCGCACATCATGTTCTGCATCTCGTTCGTCGTCGTCGCCGTCAAGGCACGGGTCGCCACCCTCGACCCCCAGTTGGAGGAGGCGGCCGCAGACCTCGGCGCCACCCCGTTCCAGACGTTCCTGCGAGTCACCCTGCCGCTCACCGCCCCCGGCATCGCCGCCGGCGCGCTGCTCGCCTTCTCGCTCAGCTTCGACGACTACATCATCACCAACTTCAACGCCAGCCCGAGCTCGATCACCTTCCCGATGTATGTCTGGGGCGCGTCGGCGCGCGGCGTGCCGGTCCAGGTCTACGTCATCGGCACCGTGATGTTCCTCATCGCCCTGACCGTCGTCATCGGCGGCCAGGTCGTCAGCAACCGACGCAACCGACAGGTGGCCTGATTCTCCATGCGGGTTCTCATGATCGGCGCCGGAGGCGTCGGTGACGCCGCCGCCCGGATCGCAGCCGAACGCGGCTTCTTCGACCTCTGGGTGGTGGCCGACTACGACGTGGCGCGGGCCGAGCGGACCGTGCGGGAGGTGACCCAGCGGCATACGACCCACTCGTTGCCCGGGGACCCGAAGCGCTTCGTCGCGGCCCAGGTGGACGCGTCCGACGCGTCGGCGGTGACGGCGCTCGCTCGCGAGCACGGCGCGACCCACGTGTTCAACGCCGTCGACCCCCGCTTCGTCCTGCCCATCTTCGAAGGGGCCCTGGCTGCCGGGGCCGACTACCTCGACATGGCGATGAGTCTCTCCCGCCGGCACCCGACGGACCCGCACGGCACCGTCGGGGTCAAGCTCGGCGACGAGCAGTTCGCCCAGGCCGAGCAGTGGGAGGCGGCCGGCCGGCTCGCGCTCGTCGGCATCGGCGTCGAGCCCGGCCTCTCCGACGTCCTCGCCCGCTACGCCAGCGACCACCTGTTCAGCGAGATCGACGAGCTCGGCACCCGAGACGGCGCCAACCTCGTCGTCCACGACGCGGACGGCAACGAGATCTTCGCGCCGAGCTTCTCGATCTGGACGACGATCGAGGAGTGCCTCAACCCGCCCGTGGTGTGGGAGAAGGACCGCGGGTGGTTCACCACCGAGCCGTTCAGCGAGCCGGAGGTCTTCGACTTCCCGGAGGGCATCGGGCCGGTCGAGTGCGTCAACGTGGAGCACGAGGAGGTCCTCCTCATGCCGCGCTGGATCGACGCCAGGAGGGTCACCTTCAAGTACGGCCTCGGCGACGAGTTCATCGGCGTGCTCAAGACGCTCAACACCCTCGGCCTCGACCGGACCGAGAAGGTGCGCGTCCCGAGCTCCGCCGGCCCGGTCGAGGTCTCTCCCCGCGACGTCGTCGCAGCGTGCCTGCCCGACCCGGCGACGATCGGCCCGCAGATGACGGGCAAGACGTGTGCCGGGGTCTTCGTGACCGGCACCGGCACCGACGGCCGCCCGCGGCGGACCTACCTCTACCACGTCGTCGACAACGAGTGGTCGATGGCGACCTACGGTGCCCAGTGCGTCGTCTGGCAGACCGCCGTCAACCCGGTCGTCGCCCTCGAGCTGCTCGCCCGGGGCACCTGGAGCGGCAGCGGCGTCCTCGGCCCGGAGGCCTTCGATGCAGAGCCGTTCCTCGAGCTGCTCGCGGCGCCCAAACCGGCCGGCTACGAGTCCCCGTGGGGAGTGGAGGACCGATGAGGCGGCGGAGCCCCGTCGCCCGACGAACGACAGATCTAGGCTGAACGCATGACAGCAGTGACACAGCAGTCCGTCATCGACTCGGTGCCCAAGGGCCTGTTCATCGCGGGGGAGTGGCGCGACAGCTCCGACGGCTCCACCCTCGCCGTCGACGACCCGGCCACGGGAGAGATCCTGACCCACGTGGCCGACGCCACGGTGGAGGACGGCCGGGCCGCGCTCGATGCCGCCGTCGCCGCCCAGGCCGACTGGGCCCGCACGCCGCCGCGCGACCGCGGGGAGCTGCTGCGCGCCGCCTACGAGAAGATCGTCGAGCGGGCCGACGAGCTCGCCATGCTGATGACGCTCGAGATGGGCAAGCCACTGGCCGAGAGCCGCGCCGAGGTCGTCTACGGCGCCGAGTTCTTCCGCTGGTTCTCCGAGGAGGCGGTCCGGGTCCACGGCCGCTACAGCGTCGCCCCCAACGGCGCGACGCGCCTCCTGACGATGAAGCAGCCGGTCGGTCCCACCCTGATGATCACGCCGTGGAACTTCCCGCTGGCCATGGGCACCCGCAAGATCGGCCCGGCCATCGCGGCCGGCTGCACCATGGTCGTCAAGCCGGCGGGCCAGACCCCGCTGACGATGCTCGCCCTCGCTGACCTGCTCGACGAGCTCGGCCTGCCCAAGGGAGTCCTCAACGTCATCACGACGGCGCACGGGCGCACCGGAGCCGTCATGGAGCCGATCATCCGCGACCGCCGGCTGCGCAAGCTGACCTTCACCGGGTCGACGGCGGTCGGCCAGAAGCTCATCGAGCAGGCGGCCGAGGGTGTCCTTCGGGTGTCCATGGAGCTCGGCGGGAACGCCCCCTTCCTGGTCTTCGACGACGCCGACCTCGACCGCGCCGTCGACGGAGCCATGCTCGCCAAGATGCGCAACATGGGTGAGGCGTGCACGGCGGCCAACCGGTTCTACGTCCACGAGTCGATCGCCTCGGAGTTCTCCGAGCGACTGGCCGGGCGGATGGGCGCCCTGCGACTCGGCCGGGGCACCGAGGACGGTGTCGACGTCGGCCCGCTCGTCGACGAGAAGTCGCGCGACAAGGTCCAGTCCCTCGTCGACGACGCCGTCTCCAAGGGTGCGCGTGTCATGGTCGGGGGGAACGCCCGGGACGGGGCCGGCTGGTTCTTCGAGCCGACCGTTCTCGCAGACGTGCCGATCGAGGCCGACCTGTCGCAGGAGGAGATCTTCGGGCCGGTCGCGCCCGTGACCACCTTCCGGACCGACGAGGAGGCCATCCGCCTCGCGAACAACACCCAGTTCGGCCTGGTCGCCTACCTGTTCACGCGCGACCTCTCCCGGGCCATCACGACGAGCGAGGCCCTCGAGTACGGCATGGTCGGGGTCAACCAGGGGATCGTCTCCAACCCCGCCGCGCCCTTCGGTGGTGTCAAGACCTCCGGGGTGGGGCGCGAGGGCGGCTTCGAGGGCATCGAGGAGTACCTCGAGACCAAGTACGTCGGCCTGGCTCTGTGAGAGCTCCGCAGCTGACGGGCCTCGCCGGGGCGCAGCCCGTCCCCTGAGTCAGTCCGTCTCCAGCCTGACCTCGCCGATGGGGAGATCCTTGAGCGGTCTGCCATCGACGTCGACCGCCACGAGTCGCAGGGTCAGCTCGTCCGCCTCGGCATCCGTGCGGCCCATGGCGGGTGCGAGCTCGAGCTCGAGGTCGATGCGCTCCTCTACGTGCTGCACCTCACCGCCACCCCTCTGATGGCGCTGGGCATGCCCGTCATGGTCGTGGGTGTGGCCGAGCCGCGCACATTCCCGGCACTGGTCGGTGTCGGCTCCTGAGTGCCCCGGCGGCGGCACCGGTTGAGTGCTGTCGAGGTCGGCGTGGCCGGCGAAGAGTGCGATGGTGCCGGCGAAGGCCGGGTTGCCGATCGTGGGGGTACGGTCGTCGGCCCCGGGGTCGCCGACGAAGACCCGGATCTCGGCCGACCGGGACATCGGGACGCTGCCGTCGACGACGAGCCTCGCCGACGGGGTGCCGCTCCGCATCTCCCGCGGCAGCTTGAGGATGACGGTTTCCCACAGCCGGATGGGCGGCAGGAAGAAGCACCACCGCCGGTAGCGATACCCCATCGCCACGGTCGACTCAACGTCCGAGCCGACCTGCCACTGCGTCGAGAAGGGGCGGTTGAACGGTGCCAGCGGCCAGGTTGCCTCACCGGGTGGCAGGGCTGCCGGGTGAGTGGCCTGCCACTGAGCCCACAAGCGGTCCACGGTGGCGTGGTGGAGATAGAAGATCGGGTCGAAGGCGGCCTCGGGCACGTTCGACATGTCACCGCCCGTCCGGACGTGGACGCCGCCGTGAACGGCGTTGACCTGGTTCTGGAACGACACGAAGTCGGCCGCCCCCAGTGCCGTCTGCGCCTGGCTGGCCAGGTCGTCGTAGGGCGTGGTGTCGATGTCCGACCGGCGCGAGGTCATGCCGCCGGTGCGGGCGGGACCCGCGAAGAGCGGATTGGCGACCGTCACACCGGCCCGGTTGACGTACGTCGCGTCGCGGCAAGCCGCCGGCACCCCGGTGGACGGGCCCGACGACCAGTCCCAGTAGGGGAGGGTGACGTCGCAACGGACCGCCCGGAGGGCGTCCTCGAAGGCCATCAGGTAGGCGCGGTGCCAGGTGAAGAAGCCGGGCGCCCCATGTCTGCAGTAGCTCGTCGGCGGTCCGCCATGGAAGCCCGCGAGGTTGGCGAAGCCGTGAGGATGACTGGCAGGCAAGGCGTACAGCCCCGCTAGTGCTTCGCGCAGGTCGTGCAGCTGCTCGCTCGACAGGCAGTCGATGTTGGGTCTGGTGCGCATTCCGGCTCCCGTTCAGGTGTCGTGCGGGCTGCTCCAGCCCGCCGTGGAGGCGACGCGTTTCAGAGAGTGGCGTCGGGACTGCTGATACAGGGGAGGCCACCCCGCCGCGATCTGGACCTGAGCCGCGGGCGACTCGACCGATGCCGGGGAACGGCCACGCGGCCGGGCTCCCGTGTGGTCGAATCGGCGCATGGCGACTGCGGCAGGACACGGCCCGACCGGCACGAGCACCTCCCTCCACTCGGTGAGCAGCCTCCTGACCGAGGTCGACCACGTGCTCCAGCGGGGTCTGGCACCGGGGGCCACGGTCCACCCCACCGGCTTCGCGGCCCTCGACGCCACGCTGACCGGCGGGTTCCGCTCGGGCGAGCTCATCCTCGTCGGCGGCCCGGCGGGCAACGGCAAGACGACGATCGGCTTCCAGTTCGCGCGCAACGCGGTCGCGGCCGGAGGAAGCGCACTCGTCTTCTCCTACGAGCACGAGGCCCACACCCTCCTCGAGAGGCTCATCTCGATGGAGGCGATGGAGGCGATGGAGGCGATGGAGGGGTTCGAGGGCGCCGGGGCCGTCGACAGCTTCGGGATCAGCAACGCAGCCGACGTCCACTCCGTCCGGCGGGCCCTCGAGGCGGGTTCCGGCGGGGCGCCGCTCAGTGCGCTTCTCACCGGCCTGCCGGGTGGGGCCGAGGCACAAGCGGCCCTGGCCGGGTACGGCGACCGCCTGCACATCCATGAGGCGTCCGGCGCGACGACGACACTCGACGAGATCAGCCACGTCGTCCGGGAGGTGACGGCGGCCGGAGGTAGAGCGCCGCTCGTCCTCGTCGACTACCTCCAGAAGGTGCCCGTCCCCGGTGCGGCGGAGGACGAGCGCACGACCGTGGCGGTCGAGGGCCTCAAGGACCTGGCACTCGAGGTCGGCGCCCCCATCGTGGCGATCTCCGCCGCGGACAAGGACGCGCTCGCCTCAGGCCACCGGATGCGCACCCACGACCTGCGCGGCACCTCGTCGCTCGCCTACGAGGCCGACGTGGTGCTCATCCTCAGCGACAAGGTCGACGTCGTCTCACGCGAGCACCTCGTCTACGACCTCGGCAACGTCCAGCGCTTCCGCGGCTGGACCGTCCTCACGGTGGAGAAGAACCGCCACGGGCGCGGGCACGTCGAGCTCGAGTTCGCGAAGGACTTCGAGCACGGTCGGTTCCACACGCAGGGCAACGAGGTGCGCGAGCGGCTCATCGACGAGCGTCTCTTCACCACCTGAGCAGCCGCCAGCCGGTGCCGTCGCGCTCAGCGGTCGATGACCGTGAGACCGAGGTCGTCGCGCTCGTCGGCGACCTGCTCGAGGATGTCGACGACCGTGGCATACGTCTCCGGGTCCCGGTCGCGCAGCTCGTGGGTGTGGTCCCAGACGAGCTGGAGGTGGCGGCCCTCGTCGGTGGACAGCTCCCGCAGCGCGTCGACGAGGGCATCCCAGTTGTGGCCGAACCACGGCGGCAGCCCCAGCGCGTGAGCGAACTCCTCCAGCACCGAGCGCTTGTCCGTGCCCGCGCGCACGATCCGCACATCGGCTCCGTGACCGATGAGGGAGATGAGGTGGTCGTCGACCTCGTCGTGCCTGCCGAGGAACGTCGTCATGGGCCCTCCCGGATCCGGCTGAACGAGGCGTAGTGGTCGTCGGTCCAGTACTTCTCGCCCGCGGCGCCCGTGATGATGCGGCGGGGGCCGCGGTCGTCGGAGCCCGGGGTCTCGACGGTGAACTCGCGGTAGTAGCCGCGCGGCTGGGCGGGCAAGAGGCGCTCGCGGTTCTGGAAGGTCTGGTTGTCGCTGCGCGGGTAGGGGAACGGGCCGCCGGCTGCGATGAGCGCGAGCGTGTCACGGGCCTCGGGGGGAAGGTCCGACTCCTCGATCCAAGGGAGCCCCGACGCGGGGTCCGTCGTGCCGTCAGTGGGCTCCGACGATGCCGTATGCCGCTGGGTCGGCTCAGCGCCTGACGTGACGGTGGCGCTCCGGCTGAGCGGCCCGCCGACGGGGCCGGCCCCTGTCTGCCCCGGGCCGGCGGCGCGGGCGACCAGCCAGACGGCGAGCACGACACTGACGACGAGCAGGACCAGCAGGAGTGGCCGTCGTGTCGTGTCTCGCACGCCCTCATCCTGCCCGACCGGGGTCGTGCGTGCCCGGGGAGTCACGTCGTCGGCCGGGTGGGGGAGGATGGCGGCGTGACCGATGCGCCCGCCTCTGCCCCGCCGCGCCCCCGTCGCGTCATCCTGCTCGGCTCCACCGGTTCGATCGGGACGCAAGCCCTCGATCTGGTGCGGCGCAACCCGGACCGTTTCGAGGTCGTCGGCCTCTCTGCCGGCGGCAACCTCGGGCTGCTGGCCGAGCAGGCCGTCGCCCTTCGGGTGCCGGTCGTCGCCGCTGCCAGCGCCACTCCGGAGGAGCTGGCGGCCGCGATCGCGAGCGCCGCCGCCGCCACCCGGCCACCCACCTGGGGCAGCGGGGGAGCGGGAGCGAGCCCAGCGGCATACGACCCGGAGCTGTTGACCGGGCCCGACGCGAGCTCTGCCCTGGCCGCCCGCCCCGCCGACGTCGTCGTCAACGGCATCACCGGTGCGATCGGCCTCGAGCCGACCCTGGCCGCCCTCCGCGCAGGCACCACCCTCGCGCTCGCCAACAAGGAGTCGCTCATCATCGGCGGTCCGCTCGTCAAGGCGCTGGCGGCTCCGGGCCAGATCGTGCCCGTCGACAGCGAGCACTCCGCGATCGCCCAGTGCCTCCGCGGCGGGCGCGCGGAGGAGGTGCGGCGGCTCGTCGTGACGGCGAGCGGCGGCCCGTTCCGCGGGCGCACCCGCGCCGAGCTCGCCGGTGTGACCCCGGAGCAGGCGCTCGCCCACCCGAACTTCGCCATGGGGCGGGTCATCACGACGAACTCCGCCACGCTCGTCAACAAGGGCCTCGAGGTCATCGAGGCGCACCTGCTCTTCGACATCCCCTTCGACCGCATCGACGTCGTCGTCCACCCGCAGCAGATGATCCACTCGATGGTCGAGTTCGTCGACGGTTCGACGATCGCCCAGGCCGGCCCGCCGCGGATGCTCGTGCCGATCGCCCTGGGGATGTCCTGGCCGGAGCGGATCGCCGACGCCGACGTGCCGTGCGACTGGACGAAGGCGCAGTCGTGGGAGTTCGAGCCGCTCGACGACGAGGCCTTCCCGGCGGTGGCGCTGGCCCGGCGGGTCGGGGAGGCGGGCGGCACGTGGCCGGCCGTCTACAACGCCGCCAACGAGGTCGCCGTCGACGCGTTCCATGAGGGTCGGCTGAGCTTCGTGGGCATCGTCGACACCGTGGCGGCCGTCGTGGACTCGTATGCCGCTGAGCCCGGTTCCAGCCTCTCCGACCTCACGCTCGACGACGTCCTCGCCGCCGACGCGTGGGCCCGGGAAGCCGCCCGGGCCCGCCTCACCTGACCGCCGCCTCGGCCATTCGATGTGATCGATCGAGTGATATCTCGATCGATCACATCGAATCGGAGAGAAGGCCACCCTCGACTTGATCCATGAATCGGTCTGTCTCGAGGCGCAGACCGACCACGTCGATCCGCAGGACGCGCTCGCCGGCCAAGGTCATCGAGTTCTGCCGGAGGTTGTCGAACGTCGGATTCAGCCCGAGGCCGTGGTGGACCCCGTCGATCTCCACGACCAGACGGTGGCGGTCCCATCTGACGTCGAGATAGATGCGACCTCGGGGGCCGTGCCGCACGACCTGTCGGCTCGGCTCAGGCAGCCCTCGCGTCCGGCAGAGTCGGGCGAAGTCGAGCTCACCGAGGCTCTGGACGCCGAAGGCGATGTCGCGCACAACTCCTCGAATGAGCGCTCGACGTGTGCGGCCACGGACCAGTCGCTGAGCCGCGGCGAGCCGGACGGGCGTGGTGAGCCGCTGCTGGACGGGGAGCAGGAGCAGGAGTGCTGCTTGCCGGTCGCTCCTGGCCCAGTGCGCAGCCCGAATGGCAGCGACCTCGGGTCTGGTCCGAGGGATGCCGGCGCTGACGACCTCGCCCGAGACCCGTCTGATCACCTTGTGGATGCGCACCCCCGGCAGGAGACGTGTGTTGTGGTTGTGCACGACGGACAGGTGCACGTCGTCATCCTCGTAGCCGCTCAGGCCCGCCTGGTGCAGTGCCGTCACCCCGTCCAGCACCCCGATCGCGGCCCCGGTCTCCCAGATGGCGGTCCATCGTCGTGCGGCCACGCTGGGCGATCCGTGGTGGAGCGCCACGGTCTGCGTGCCCCTCAGGGCCCACCGTCCCGCGTCGACCTCGCGTCTGATGTCGTCATGGCTGACGCCGAGGGCTGTCAGCTGGCGGCGTGCTGCCACGCCGCCCTGCTCGTCCACCAGCTCGGCAACGGCATGCTCGCAGTCCGCGCGGTTCATGGAGTGAGGGTGCTGCGCGGCCGGATCCCTCGCTGAGCCGGATGCGAAGGCTGTGGACGCCAGCGGACACCCCGAGGGGGATGTGGACCGTCTCGGTTCGATGTGATCGATCGAGCCATGCCTCGATCGATCACATCGAATCAGGGGAGGGTGTGGCGGGCGCGGATGTGACAATGGGGAGGTGCTGTTTCTCCTAGGGGTCCTCGTCGTCGTCGTCGGTGTGGCGCTGTCCATTGCGCTGCACGAGATCGGCCACCTCCTGCCGGCCAAGAAGTTCGGCGTCAAGGTGACGCAGTACATGGTCGGCTTCGGCCCGACGATCTGGTCCCGCCGCCGCGGCGAGACCGAGTACGGCATCAAGGCCATCCCGCTCGGCGGCTACGTGCGCATGGTGGGGATGCTGCCGCCTCGTCCCGGCGACGTCGAGGGCCAGCTGCGGACCGTGTCGACCGGTCGCTTCAGCCAGATGGTCGACCAGGCCCGCGCCGACTCCATGGAGGAGGTGCGCCCGCAGGACCGCGACCGGGTCTTCTACAAGCTGAGCCCCGGCAAGAAGGTCGTCGTCATGCTCGGGGGCCCGTTCATGAACCTCCTCATCGGGGCCGTGCTCATCACCGGTGTGATCACCCTCTACGGGCTGCCGCAGGTGGCGCCGAAGGTCGGGCTGATCTCCGAGTGCGTGCCGACGTCGGCCCCGAGCGTCACCACACCGCACCCGGACTGCGCGCCCGGCGACCCGGCGGCCCCGGCCAAGGCCGCGGGGTTCCAGGAGAAGGACCGGATCCTCGCGGTCAACGGCGAGCCGATCAGCACGTGGACGGAGGTGTCGACGGCGATCCGCAGGAGCGCCGGCACGCCGATGACGTTCCTCGTCGAGCGTGGCGAGCAGGAGCTGACCTTGACGGTCACGCCGGCGCGACTCGAGCGGGCGACCTATGACGACGAGGGCAAACCCGTCGTCAAGGACGGCGAGCTCGTCCTCGAGACGATGGGCTTCATGGGCATCACGCCCGGTCAGGAGCTGGTCACGACGCCCCTCGCGGAGGCCCCGGGCTTCGTGTGGGACCGGGTCGTCGACACGGCCTCGGTCATCTGGCGGATCCCGGAGAAGATGGTCGGGGTGGCCCAGGCGGCCTTCGGGTCCGGCGAGCGCGACCCCAACGGCCCGATCTCCGTCGTGGGTGTCGGCCGCATCGGTGGAGAGGTCGCGGCCCTGGAGATCCCGGCGGACGAGGGTGGCAACTGGCTCAAGATCGCCCAGCTCGTCCTGCTCATCGCCTCGCTCAACCTGGCACTCTTCGTCTTCAACCTCATCCCGCTGCTGCCGCTCGATGGGGGTCACGTCGCCGGCGCCACGTGGGAGGCGATCAAGCGGGGCTGGGCGAAGGTCCGCCAGCGCCCTGACCCCGGCTATGTCGACGTCGCCAAGGGCCTGCCGATCGCCTATGGCATGTCCTTGGTGCTCATCACCATGTCGGTCCTGCTCATCTACGCCGACATCGTCAAGCCGATCAGCCTCTTCGGCTAGCCGTCGAGAGAGCACGTCGCAACGCTGGCGCCCGGACGCGGGCCCCGCGGAGGTGTCGTGAACTGCTCTCTCGATCGGCGGGGGATAATGGCGACCATGACTGTCTCCCTCGGCATGCCCTCGGCGCCGGCCCCCGTTCTCGCGCCGCGGCGCAAGACCCGCCAGATCCGGGTCGGCAAGGTCGGTGTGGGCAGCGACTTCCCGGTCTCGGTCCAGTCCATGACGACGACGCCGACGACCGACATCAACGCCACGCTGCAACAGATCGCCGAGCTGACCGCCGCGGGCTGCGACATCGTCCGGGTCGCCTGCCCGAGCCAGGACGACGCAGACGCGCTCCCGGCGATCGCCCAGAAGTCCCAGATCCCGGTCATCGCCGACATCCATTTCCAGCCGAAGTACGTCTACGCCGCCATCGATGCCGGGTGCGCCGCGGTCCGGGTCAACCCCGGCAACATCCGCCAGTTCGACGACCAGGTCGGCGAGATCGCGCGCCGCGCCAAGGAGGCCGGCGTCTCCATCCGCATCGGGGTCAACGCCGGTTCGCTCGACCCGCGCCTGCTGGCGAAGTACGGCAAGGCGACCCCGGAGGCGCTCGTCGAGTCGGCGGTCTGGGAGGCGAGCCTCTTCGAGGAGCACGACTTCCACGACTTCAAGATCTCCGTCAAGCACAACGACCCGGTCGTCATGGTCCGTGCCTACGAGCTGCTCGCCGAGCGCGGCGACTGGCCGCTGCACCTCGGCGTGACCGAGGCCGGGCCGGCGTTCCAGGGCACGATCAAGTCGGCCACCGCCTTCGGTGCGCTCCTCTCCAAGGGCATCGGCGACACGATCCGGGTCTCCCTCTCGGCCCCGCCGGTCGAGGAGGTCAAGGTCGGCAGCCAGATCCTCATGTCCCTCGGTCTGCGTCCGCGCAAGCTGGAGATCGTCTCGTGCCCCTCCTGTGGGCGGGCCCAGGTCGACGTCTACAAGCTGGCTGACGAGGTCACCGCGGGCCTCGAGGGCATGACCGTGCCGCTGCGGGTCGCGGTCATGGGCTGCGTCGTCAACGGCCCGGGGGAGGCCCGGGAGGCCGACCTCGGGGTCGCCTCCGGCAACGGGAAGGGTCAGATCTTCGTCAGGGGCGAGGTCATCAAGACGGTGCCAGAGAGCCAGATCGTCGAGACGCTGATCGAGGAGGCCATGCGCCTCGCCGAGGAGATGGGCGAGCCCGTCGACGAGGAGTCCGCGGGCACCCCGACGGTGACAGTCAGTTGATGCCGCGCTCCGGCGCCCTCTCACCCGAGAGGTATGCCGCTGTGCTCGCTCCACCGGTCGGCACCCTCCTGCTCCTCCCGAGGTGGGCGGCGGCATCGTCCGAACCTCACTGATCCGCGAGCCGGGATGACAGGCGCCGGTGCGGGGAGGCAGAGTGTGGGAGTGCTTCGCCAACGCCTCCCGGTCCGGCCAGTGACGGCCGACGACCGCCGTGCCGCCCTCGACTGGTGCGCGCGTGACCGGGTGGCGAACGTCTTCGTCGCGGCGCGAATCGAGGAGGGGGCGCTCCGCTCCAGCCCCGGGGCGCTGTTGGGCCACTGGGCGGAGGGGCGGCTCGACGGGCTCGCGTGGGTCTCGGCCAACGTCGTTCCCGTGGGGCTGGACGACGCCGGCGTCGCGGACCTGGCAGCGAGGATCGTCCGGCAGCGCCGGCAGTGCGCCTCGATCTTCGGTCCCACCGACCAAGTCGTCGGTCTGTGGAACCGCCTCGGCCCGTCATGGGGCCCGGTCCGGGCGATCCGGAGCCACCAGCCCCTGCTCGCCACCTCGACCCGGCCGTCCGAGCTCGGCGTGCCGATCGACCCGCAGGTCCGGCCGGCCCGCATCGACGAGCTCAGCGCGGTCGTCCCCGCCGCCGCTCACATGTTCACCGAGGAGATCGGCTACCCGCCCTACTTCGGCTCCGACCGTGGCTACCGCGCCAGCGTGGCGGCCCTCATCCGGCAGGGCCACACCTTCGTCCGGGTCGAGGACGGCGAGGTGATCTTCAAGGCCGACGTCGGTTCGCTCGCCCTCGGCTGCGCCCAGGTCCAAGGTGTCTGGGTGCATCCGCGGCTGCGCGGAGAGGGCCTCGCCGTGCCGGCGATGGCCGCCGTCGTGGAGCAGGTCCTCGACTCGCTCGCGGACGAGGTGTCCCTCTACGTCAACGACTACAACGCCCCCGCTCGCGCGACCTACGCCCGGTGCGGGTTCCGTGAGGTCGGCGCCTTCACGACCGTCCTGCTCTGACCCGGAGAGGCCACGTAGGGTGGCCCGCATGGACGAGCGCAGCCGCACCACCCCGGACACCCGGCTGCGGAAGGACGGCGCCGCGCTCGCCGGACTGTTCCTCGTGTCCGGGGTGCTGCACTTCCTCCGACCGCAGGTCTTCGAGCCGATCGTGCCCAAGGCGCTGCCGAACCGCCGCGGTCTGGTGTACGCCTCGGGTGCCGCTGAGCTCGCTTGTGCCATCGGCCTGCTCCTGCCCGCCACCCGTCGCGCAGCCGGAGTCGCCTCAGCGGCAGTGCTGGTCGCGGTCTTCCCGGCCAACGTCACCATGACGGCCCAGGCGGCGCGTCGGCTGAGCCGCGACCCCTCGGACGCGGGGCGGCGCGCCTACCTGGCGGCGACCGTGGCTCGCCTGCCGCTGCAGTGGCCGATGATCCGGGCCGGCCTCCGCGCGGGCGGCGTCACGCGGTGAGCGTGGGCAGGCGCGGTCTCCTCCCGTCGCGGGCGGCTCATCAGCCCAGCTCGACCTCGATGTCGTCACCGATCCGCCGGTAGCCGATCGCCGCGTAGATCTTGTTGCTGGTCGGGTTGGACAGGTCGGTGAAGAGCATGCATCGCTCACCGGCCTCCATCCGCTCGCCACTCAGGGCCGCGACGAGCCCGCTGGCGTAGCCACGTCCACGCAGCGCCGGCGGGGTCCACACGCCGCTGACCCGGGTGACGCCACCGTTCGCCGCGGACGCGTACGCCATCGACACCGGCGTGCCGCCATCGACCCAGAAACCGACTCGCCCCGCTGCGACGTGGGAGTCGAGACGCGGCGCCGGGCGGGGCGTCGCGGTGGGATCGTGGACGGCGTCGGCGAAGTCCTGGGCCCACCTGGAGACGAGGTCCTGCTCGTCCTCGTGGGCCTGTCGGTAGTGCCCACTGACCGCGAACGGCACCCTCGGCGACACCGGGAGCTCGAACACGCCGAGCTCCATGACCGTGCGCGCCGCTCCGCCGGTCAGCCGCACCCACGCATCGCAGAAGGCCTCGACGGGCCGGCGTCGACCGCCGACGCCGGGCACGGAGAAACCCTGCTCCGCGAGGCGCTCGGCGAGCGCGGCGGCCTGCGGCTCCGTTGCGACTGCCACGTGCAGGGGGAACGGAGGGGTGCGCATGAACGCCGCGACGACCCGTCCCGAGGTGTCGGTGCCGGCCCACCATCGGGGGTCCTCGTACCGCCCCGGGTCGCCGGCCAGACCGTGGGTGACGCTCGCGATCACGGACATGCGGACCGGCTCGGCCGCGACGAGGTCGGCGAACCACGTCGTGGCCTCAGCTGGATCGGAGGTGGACCGGAACGATAAGGAACTCAGCGGCATACGGCCCAATCTCCCAGAGCCGGCCGCCCAGCTCACCCCGATTTGTCACGCCGGCCAGCCGACTGGTGTCTCCATGTGGACAGCTCGAGAACGAGACTCACGGAGGACACCATGAACGACACGACGAGGGTTCCACCGGCACCCGTCACCGGGGTGTACGGCGCGCTCATCAAGGCAGGCTCGAAGAAGATGCTCGGCAAGGTCCCCGACTCCATCGGAGTCGCGTGGCACCACCGCCCCGTGCTCAAGGACTTCATGACGCTCGGCCGGAAGTCCGAGAAGTGGGACGCCCTCGACCCCACCCTCGCCTCCCTCGCCACCATGGCTGCAGCGGCCAGCGTCGGGTGCAGCTTCTGCCTCGACCTGCACTACTTCATGGCCCACAACAAGCACCTCGACGAGGGCAAGGCGCGCGACGTGCCCCGCTGGCGCAGCTCCACCGTCTTCAGCCCACTCGAGCGGCGAGTCATGGAGTACGCGGAGGCGATGTGCCAGACGCCGGTGGAGGTCACGGACGAGCTCTCCGACGCGTTGCTCGCGGACCTCGGACCTGCGGCTCTCGTCGAGCTCGCGGCCCGAGTGGGCCTGATGAACGCCACCGCCCGCCAGAACGTCGCGCTCGGAATCCGCTCCGAGCACTTCGCCGACTCCTGCGGCCTGCCGCCGCTCGCGCAGGGCACGCAGTCCCGGTCGACGCCGACCGCCTCCTAGGGTGGGGAGATGGACGTCGACCCGTTCATGACCCATCGCAACCTGCTCTTCACCGTCGCCTACGAGATGCTCGGCTCGGCCGCCGACGCCGAGGACGTCCTGCAGGAGTCGTGGCTGAGGTGGGCCGGGGCCGACCAGGCGGTCGTGCGCGACCCCCGCGCCTACCTGGTGCGGGTCGTCACCCGGCAGGCGCTCAACCACCTGCGGACCCTGTCGCGCCGGCGGGAGGAGTACACGGGGCAGTGGCTGCCCGAGCCGCTCCTCACGAGCCCCGACGTCGCCGAGGACGTCGAGCTCGCCGAGAGCCTGTCGATGGCGATGCTCACCGTGCTCGAGACCCTCGGGCCGGCCGAGCGGGCCGTCTTCGTCCTGCGCGAGGTCTTCGACGTGCCCTACGCCGAGATCGCCGCAGCCGTCGACAAGGAGACGGCCGCCGTGCGGCAGATCGCCCACCGGGCCAAGCGACACGTGGCAGCCCGGCGCCCTCGCGTCACGGTCGACCGCACCGAGCAGCAAGAGGTGCTGGGCCGATTCCTCAGAGCCTTCAACACCGGCGACCTCCAGGGCCTCATGGACGTGCTCGCACCGGACGTCGTCTCCGTCGCCGACGGCGGTGGCAAGGTCCGCGGAGCCGCCCGGCGCCCCATCGTCGGGGCAGCCAAGCTGGTCGCCTACCTGGCCGGCGGGATGGAGAAGTTCGGCGTGCACCCCGTGGCCCGGCCGGTCTGGGTCAACGGCGGGCCCGGAGCCGTCGTCGAGGTCGACGGTGCGACCGCCGCGGTGCTGTCCGTGTCGGTCGAGAACGGCCGCATCACGCGGATCTACTCAATCGCCAACCCGGACAAGCTCGAGCGTTTCGACGCGGAGGCCACGGTGGCCCGGTAGCCCGCCGCGGGCAGAGCACCGAGCCACCGTCGGTGGTCAGGAGGAAACGCGGGCGAGCCCAGCGGCATACGGCAGATATCCTTCCGGGGTCGAAGTCCCTGCCCATCTGCCGAGGAGCCCGCCCGTGGTCCTGCACATGTCGTCCCTGTTCCTGCGCACCCTGCGTGAGGACCCGGCGGACGCTGAGGTCCCGAGCCACCGGCTCCTCGTCCGGGCCGGCTACATCCGCCGCGTCAGCCCCGGCGTCTACACGTGGCTGCCCCTGGGTCTGCGGGTGCTGCGCAACGTCGAGCGCATCGTGCGCGAGGAGATGGACGCGATCGGCGCCCAGGAGCTGCTCTTCCCGGCACTGCTGCCCCGCGAGCCCTTCGACGCGAGCGGTCGGTGGACCGAGTACGGCGACAACATCTTCCGGCTCCAGGACCGCAAGGGCGCCGACCATCTTCTGGGCCCGACCCACGAGGAGATGTTCACCCTCACCGTCAAGGACCTCTACTCGTCCTACAAGGACCTTCCGCTGTCGATCTACCAGATCCAGACCAAGTACCGCGACGAGGCGCGTCCGCGGGCCGGGCTCCTTCGGGGCCGCGAGTTCGTCATGAAGGACAGCTACTCGTTCGACATCGACGAGGCGGGCCTCGACAAGAGCTACCAGGCGCACCGGGACGCCTACGTGCGGATCTTCGACCGCCTCGGCTTCCACTACGTCATCGTCGAGGCGATGGCCGGCGCGATGGGCGGGTCCAAGAGCGAGGAGTTCCTCGCCACCGCCGAGGTCGGCGAGGACACCTACGTCCACTGCCCGAGCTGCGGCTACGCGGCCAACGTCGAGGCCGTGCGCGTGCCCGCGCCCGAGCCGGTCAGCTGGGACGGCGTGCCCGCCGCCCACGCCGAGGACACCCCCGGCACGCCGACGATCGAGACGCTCGTCGACCACCTCAACGCGCACTACCCCCGCGACGACCGGCCCTGGACCGCCGGCGACACCCTCAAGAACGTCGTCGTCATGCTCGTCCACCCCGACGGCACGCGTGAGCCCCTCGCCATCGGCGTCCCCGGCGACCGGGAGGTCGACGAGAAGCGGCTCGGCGCCCAGGTCGAGCCCGCCACGGTGGAGGCCTTCGACGAGAAGGACTTCGCCGCCAACCCCGCGCTCGTCAAGGGCTACATCGGCCCCGGTGCGCTGGGGCTGGAGGGGACGACGGGCATCCGCTTCCTGCTCGACCCGCGGATCGCACCCGGCACCCGCTGGGTGACCGGCGCCAACGAGCCCGGCAAGCACGTCATCGACCTCGTCGCCGGCCGTGACTTCGAGGGCGACGGGACGATCGAGGCCGCCGAGGTGCGCTTCGGCGACCCCTGCCCCAACTGCGACCACGTCCTCGAGGGCGCGCGTGGCATCGAGATGGGCCATGTCTTCCAGCTCGGCAAGAAGTACGCGGAGGCCCTGGACCTGCGGGTGCTCGACCAGAACGGCAAGCTGACCACGGTTGTCATGGGCTCCTACGGCGTCGGCGTGTCCCGCGCCGTCGCCTGCGTCGTCGAGGGCAACTACGACGACTCCGGGATCATCTGGCCGCGTGAGCTGGCGCCCGCCGACGTCCACATCGTCGCCGCCGGAAAGGACCAGCCGCTCTTCACCGCCGCCGATGACATCGCCCGCGACCTCGAGGCCCAGGGCCTGACCTGCATCGTCGACGACCGTCGTGGGGTCAGCCCGGGCGTCAAGTTCAAGGACTCGGAGCTCATCGGTGTGCCGACGATCATCGTCGTCGGCCGCGGCCTCGCCGACGGCAAGGTCGAGATCAAGGACCGCCGGTCGGGCGAGCGGCGCGAAGTGGCGCTCGACGGCATCGTCGAGGCCGTCCTCGCGGAGGTGCGCCCGTCGTGACACCGGTGAAGGCGGTCATCTTCGACTGGGGCGGGACCATCACGCCGTGGCACACGGTCGACCTCCGCGCCCAGTGGACCGCCTTCGCCGACGGGGCGGGCACGGTGGCATGTGCGCGCGACGACCTCGCGAGCAGGCTGTATGCCGCTGAGGACCTCGCGTGGGCGCGTGGCCGGACCGAGGGGCTGAGTGCGCGTCTGCACGACATCCTCGAGTCGTGCGGGCTGGCGCACGGCGATGCGCGGACCGAGGCGGGCACGGCGTCCTACCGCGACTTCTGGGAGCCGCACACCCTGACCCACCCGGCGATCGGGCCTCTCTGGGAGGGCCTGCGCGCCCAGGGGATCCAGATCGGGTTGCTCTCCAACACGATCTGGGACCGCGACTACCACCGAGCGATCTTCGAGCGGGACGGCGTCCTGGACCTCATCGACGCGGACGTCTACTCCAGTGAGGTCCCGTGGGTGAAGCCGCGCGCGGAGATCTTCGCCCATGCCGCCGAGTCCCTCGGCGTGGCTCCCACGGACTGCGCCTACGTCGGGGACCGGTCCTACGAGGACGTGCACGGCCCGCAGCAGGTGGGGATGCGCGCCATCTGGATCCCGCACTCGACGATCCCGGTCGAGCAGCAGGTCTCCCACGAGGCCACGCCGGACGCCGTCGCCCACGAGCTCGCGCACATCGAGACGATCGTCGCCGCGTGGAACCTTCCCTGAGCGTGCGGGCCTCGTGCCGGCCGACCTGACCCCCACCGTCCTCGCCCTGCTCGGCCTCGCCGCGTTCGCGGCCGGCTGGATCGACGCCGTCGTGGGCGGGGGCGGCCTCATCCAGCTCCCCGCGCTCCTGCTCGGCCTGCCCGGTGCGACCCCGGCACAGCTGCTCGCCACCAACAAGCTGAGCTCGATCTTCGGCACGGCGACGAGCTCGGTGACCTACTTCCGGCGGGTCGGCGCGGACCTGCGCACGGCGCTGCCGATGGCCGCGGTCGCCTACGTCGGTGCGATCGGCGGGGCCGTGATCGGGCTGCACATCCCCAAGTCCGCCTTCAACCCGATCATCCTCGTCCTGCTCGTCGTGGTCGGCGCCTACACACTCTTCCGGCCCGACCTCGGCCGCGAGTCGCTCAAGCGCTTCCACGGCCACAAGCACGTCGTCCTCGCCATGCTCACCGGCTTCGTCATCGGCGTCTACGACGGAGCCCTCGGACCGGGCACCGGCTCGCTCCTCGTCTTCGCGCTCGTCGGCCTGCTCGGATACGCGTTCCTCGAGGCGAGCGCCAAGGCCAAGATCGCGAACTTCGCGACGAACCTCGGGGCCCTGACCGTCTTCGCTCCGCTCGGCCACGTCGTCTGGCAGGTCGGTCTCCTCATGGCGGTGGGCAACATCCTCGGCGGCTACGTGGGGGCCCGCACGGCCGTGGCCCGGGGGAGCGGCTTCGTCCGCGCCGTGTTCGTCGTGATCGTCTCGGCCTTCATCGTCCGGATCGGGGGCAGCCTCCTCGGGTGGTGGGCCTGAGCCAGGCCGCGAGGGCCCCGCAGAGCTCGGGACCGTTCACACCGACGCCATGACGCGTCCACAGTGACAGCACAGGCGTCCCGGCGAGGTTGGGGCCATGACGACCTCAACCACGCCGCAGCCGACGTCCCTCACGCGGACCGAGCCCAGCGGCATACGGCTTCGGCTGCGACGATCGACGCCGCGATGGTGGCGGGACGGGACCGCGGCGGCGGCCTGGGCGCTGGTTCTCTTCGTCGTCGGTCTGTGGGTCGGTGGTGGGGCGCTGGGCGAGACTGGCCTGCTCGGTTCGGCAGCGGATGCGGTGACGAGCCTCGGCCGACTCGCGGGGCTTGAGGCCTCGGTTCTCATCCTCATCCAGGTCGCCCTCATGGCACGGATCCCCGTTGTGGAGCAGGCCTGGGGGCAGGACGAGCTCGCTCGGGTGCACCGCCTCGTCGGGTTCACGTCGTTCTCCCTCATGCTCGCCCACATCGTGCTGACGATCGTCGGCTACGCGGTGGGCGTTGGGGCCGGGGTCCTCGCGACCTTCGTCGACGAGGTCCTGGGCTCCCCGGGCATGCTCCTGGCGCTCGCCGGCAGCCTGGCGCTCGTCATGGTGGTGGTGACCTCCATCCGGCGTGCCCGCGCCCGGTTGCGCTACGAGTCGTGGCACCTGCTCCACCTCTACGCCTACCTCGGCGCCGGGCTGGCGCTGCCGCACCAGCTGTGGACGGGGCAGGACTTCCGCGCCAGCTCGCTCGCGACGGTGTTCTGGTGGGGGCTGTATGCCGCTGTGCTCGCCTCCGTCGTCGCCTTCCGTGTCGTCCTCCCGCTCATCCGCTCCCGCCGTCACGCGCTCGTCGTCCGTGAGGTGGTCGCGGAGTCGCCCGACGTCGTCTCCGTCGTCGTCGAGGGCCGCGACCTCGAGCGGTTGCCGGCGCGTGGCGGCCAGTTCTTCCAGTGGCGCTTCCTCGGGTCCCCCGGCTGGACGCGAGCGAACCCGTACTCGCTCTCTGCGGCGCCCGATGGCCGGACCCTGCGGCTCACCGCGAAGCTGGTCGGTGACTCGTCGAGGCGACTGCCGACGTTGACACCCGGCACCAAGGTGCTCGTCGAAGGGCCCTACGGACGCCTCCACGCGGGTGTCGCGGTCCGTGACAAGTACCTGCTCGTCGGAGCCGGGATCGGGATGACGCCCCTGCGTGCCCTCCTCGAGGAGCTGCCGGCCGGGCCCGGCCGGGCCGTCCTCGTCTACCGCGCGACCGGAGCGGACGACCTCGTGCTCGGCGACGAGCTCGCCGCGCTCGCGCGGACCAAGGGCGCCGAGGTGGTCTCCGTCCTCGGCCCGCGGGCGAGGAGCCGCGCGAGCTGGCTCCCGGAGCCTGCCGCTCACCTCGGGGACGCCGAGGCGCTCCGGACGCTCGCCCCCGACATCGCCGAACGCGACGTGTACGTCTGCGGCACCCCCGAGTGGATGGATCACGTCATCCGCGCCGCGCGCGCGGCAGGGGTCCCAGCCGAGGCGATCCACCACGAGCGCTTCGCCTACTGACCCGACCACGAAGGAGATCCTCATGCGACGCATCACCCTCTGGGCGATGAGCACCCTCACCGCGCTCGTCCTGCTCTTCAGCTACTCCACGTCGCGACCGACGGACGTGACGGCCGCTGCGGAGACCAGACAGGTCGTGTCGAGCCAGCAGTCCGCCGTGTCGGGCGCCATGTCGGGCGCCGTGTCGGGCGCCGCGTCGGGAGCTGCGTCGGACTCGTCGGGGGGTTCCTCCTCCTCAGCAGCCAGCTCCCCGACCTCACCTGGGACCTACACCGGCGACGAGGTGATGACCCGGTTCGGCGTCGTCCAGGTGCAGATCACCGTGGAGGACGGGACGATCACGTCCGCGGACGCGGTCCAGGCACCGATGCGGGACCGGCATGACCAGATGATCAACTCCCGCGCCGTGCCGGTCTACAACTCCGAGGTCGTCGACGCCCAGTCGGCAGACATCGATGTCGTCTCCGGCGCGACCGTGACCTGGGAGGGCTACACGACCTCACTCCAGTCGGCCATCGACCAGGCGAACCTGTGAGGACCGGAACGATGACGATGACGACGCGCACGACCCCGTCGAGGTCCGCTGCGGTCGGCCGCAGAGCCTGGGTGGAGCAGGTGATGGGGATGCCGGTGAGCATCCACCTGCGCGGGCTGGACGTGGGCGGCCCGCACGCCGCTCGCGCTGTGGCGGGCGCCTACTCCACCCTGGCCGGCATGGACGTCGTCTTCTCGACGTACCGGCAGGACAGCGACGTCATCCGCCTGCGGCGCGGAGAGGTGACGCTCGACGAGTGCAGCCCCTTCGTCCGCGAGGCCCTGGCCCTGGGGCAGCGTGCGGAGCGGCGGACGGGGGGCGCCTTCACGACGGTCCTGCCCACGCCGGAGGGTGATCTCGCCTTCGACCCCACAGGCCTCGTCAAGGGGTGGGCCGTCGACCTGGCGGCGCACGAGCTGGCCACGCTGCCCGGGACCTCCTACTGCATCAACGCCGGGGGCGACCTCCTCATCGGCGCCCACGCGGACCTGCCGTTGTCAGGTCCGGGCGCGCTCTCCTGGCGGGTCGGCATCGAGGACCCCCGGGACCGGGCGTCGATCGCGACCACCGTGGCCATGACGCACGGTGCCGTCGCCACATCCGGCACCGCCGCGCGAGGTGCGCACCTCTATGACCCGGCGACGGGCCGGCACGTCGGGCGGCCCGGCTCTGTGACGGTCGTCGGACCGACCCTGCTGTGGGCCGACATCTGGGCGACGGCGCTCTTCGTCGGGGGAGAGCGCGCCAGGGAGGTGTTCGCCCTGTCGGCGCCCGACTACCTGTCGACCGCCCTCTGACCCGTCCCGTCAGCGAGCGGGGGTCGGGGACAGCGCCGCTGACAGCTCATCGGTCGTCGTCACCGGGCGGTCGCAGACGAAACCACGGCAGACGTATGCGGCTGGGTGACCTCCCACGAGAGGGCGGCCCTCGAGCAGGGGGACCCCGGGCGTGTCCGGAGCTCCGTGGACCATGACGAGTCCCGGGCTCGTGGCGAGGCGGGTCGTGCGGGCCAGGGCCTCGGCCTCAGGGCCGCTCCCGACCACCGCGACCTGCACGGGACCTGCGGCGAGAGCCTCCGCACCGGCCAGGGTCCACCCGCCGAAGCGCGGCTCCCGGCGTGCGAGCCCCATGCCGGCGTCGATACCGCGACGTCCCGCCTCGATGAAGTCGGGGTCCCCGGTCAGTGCGCCGAGCGTGATGAGAGCGACGGCGATGGAGGACTGGCCGGACGGCTCTGCGTTGTCGGCCCCGCTCCTCGGCCGCAGGAACAGCTGCTCCGAGTCCGAGGCGGTGTCGTGGAATCCGCCGTCCTCGGCGGAGAAGCGGTCCCGCGCCTGGGCGAGCAGGTGTGACGCCACGGTGAGCCACCGCGCTTCACCGGTCGTCTGGTGCAGCGCCAGGAGCCCCTCGGCCAGGTTGCCGTAGTCGTCCGCCACGCCGGCGGCTGCACCGACCCGACCGTCTCGGGAGGCTCGCCGCAGGTCACCGTCCACGACGTGCAGGTCGAGGACGAGGTTGGCGGTGGTCGCGGCAGCGGCGACCCAGGCAGGCTCGTCGAAGATGGCCCCGGCCTCCGCGAGGGCGGCGATGGCGAGCCCGTTCCACGAGGTCACGACCTTGTCGTCCCGGCCCGGCTGGGGCCGCTGCGCCCGCGCCTGCGCCAAGCGGGTCCGCACGTCCCTGAACCACTCCGGGTCGTGGGGGTCGTCCGGGTCGCTGAGCAGCTGCAGGGTCGACGAGCCGTGCTCGAACGAGCCGCCCGCCGTCACCGAGAAGAGGCGGGCCGCCCGGGCGCCGTCGTCCTCGCCCAGCACCTCCGCAAGCTGCGCCGGCGTCCACACGTAGGTCAGGCCCTCGACGCCCTGCGTGTCGGCGTCGAGCGACGACGCGAACCCGCCCTCGGAGGTGCGCAGCTCGGCCAGCAGAAACTCCGCGGTCTCGCGCACCACCTTCTCCGCGAGGGGGTTCCGGCCGACTCGCCACCAGTGCGCATAGGCCCGCAGCAGCAGCGCGTTGTCGTAGAGCATCTTCTCGAAGTGCGGCACGACCCACTTCGCGTCGACCGAGTAGCGGGCGAACCCGCCGCCGACCTGGTCGTACATCCCGCTCCGCGCCATCGCCTCCAGGGTCCGGTCCGCCATGGCCAAGGAGACATCGTCCCCGGTTCGCGCGTGGTGCCGCAGCAGGAACTCGAGCACCATCGACGGCGGGAACTTCGGCGCACCACCGAAACCACCTGCGGCCGAGTCGAACTGACCCGACAACAGCGTCACGGCACGATCGAGGTCAGCGAGCCCGGCGGCATACGGCTCGGGGCTGGCCAGCCCCTCGCGGAGGGCGCTGGTGATGTGCAGCCCGGAGGCGCGGACCTCGTCCTCGCGGGTGCGCCAGGCCTCGTCGATGGCTGCGAGCACCCGCAGGAAGTGGTCGCGCGGGAAGTAGGTGCCGCAGAAGAACGGCGCGCCCTCAGGGGTGAGGAAGCACGTCATCGGCCACCCGCCGTGTCCGGTCGTCGCGGTGACCGCCGCCATGTAGACCGCGTCGATGTCGGGCCGCTCCTCGCGGTCGACCTTGACGGACACGAAGCGGTCGTTCAGCTCCCGGGCGACGGCCTCGTCCTCGAACGACTCGTGGGCCATGACGTGGCACCAGTGACACGCGGCATAGCCCACCGACAGGAGCACAGGGACGTTGCGTTGGCGGGCCTCGGCGAAGGCCGCCTCTCCCCACTCCTGCCAGTGGACCGGGTTGTCCCGGTGCTGGAGCAGGTAGGGGCTGGTGGCCGCGGCGAGTCGGTTGCTCATCCATCCACCCTGCCACCTGGTGGGCGGTCGGGCGGGCCCGGTCAGTCGTTCATCGCCTTGATGATCATGACTGCGAGGCTGATGCGGTCGCGGGCCGTCGGGTCGCCGGCGACCTCGAGGGCGTTGTCGGCCTCGCGGACGATCGTCCAGGCCCGGGCACGTCCCTCGTCGATCCCCGCGTGCTCACAGATGATCTCCAGGCGGCGTCGCAGCGACCACCGCACCTGCGAACCGGTGCCCAGCTCCTCGGCCCGGTTCCAGAGGGCAGGCGCGACCTCGAACGCGGGGTCGCCGACCATCGGCTTGGGGTCGATCGCCAGCCACGGTGACCGCCGGCCTCCGAGGACGTTCGCGTAGTGGAGGTCCGTGTGCAGCAGCCGTTCCTCCGCGGGGGGCCGGGCCACGAGCTCGCGGGCCAGGGCGGCGGCCTGGTCGAGGTAGCGGCGGGGGATGACCGACGGCGCAGTGCGCAGCTCGTCGGCCTGTCGGGCGGCGTAGTCGACGAGCCGGGGGACGCGGGGGTGCGGCGGACGTCGCAGGGTGGTCAGGAGCTGCCCGATGACCCTGCATGCCTCGTCGACGTCGACCGACGAGAGGTCACGGGTGTCGAGGCGCTCGAGGAGCAGCGCGAACCGGGACGGGTCCGCGCGGACCAGTCGTGCCGCGCCGTGGCCGTTCCAGGTCTGCAACGCGAGGGCCTCGGTCGCCGCCTCCGGATGCGGCCACGAGACCTTGAGGACGGCATCGCCCGCCACACCGACCGACCCGCGGCCCGGCCCGAGGAGCCGCACGGGGACGACCACTGAGCAGTGCCCGCTCATGCTCCGCCCGATCGGCTCGAGCTCCCACTCGGCCAGCAGGTCCCGGAGCAGGCCCGGGAGGTGCTGCAGCCACTCCTCGCCCGAGACGTAGCCGTCGGCCTCGACGCCCGCGATGTGATGGGCGAAATGCAGGGGGATGAGGTCGATCACCGGCCCGGCTGCCCCATCCCCGGGAACGCCGCAGGATCCCGCCCCCAGTCGGCTGCCGCGAGCTGGACCACCGCGAGCCAACGAGACACGTCGTCGATGGCGTCCGCCGACGGGGCGGCCGGCAGGACCTCGCTCCAGGCGGCCAGCGCTCGGGCCAGGACCAGGTCTCCCAGTCGGTCGGCGCTGCGCGCATCGGTCACCGGAAAGGGCAACGACCACCCGATCGACGCCTCGGCCCGCCCGACGACCCGCTCGAGCGCACGCAGCCGCTCGAGGGCGGCGAGCGCGCGCCGTCGCTGCCCTTCCGCTGACTGGGCAGCGACGACCTCGAAGGCATAGACGAGCGGCGACGTCCGCTCAGCGAGATCAGCCCGCACCGGCGTCCCGGAGGAGGAAGAGGAGGAGGAGGAAGAGGAGGAAGAGGAGGGCATGACGTCCTCGCCGAGGAGCCCGGCGCCGGCGAGTAAGCCGCCGTATGCCGCTGTCAGCAGCTCCCGGCCTTCCTCGGTCGCGCTCGTCGTCGCCGTCACGTGCTCCCCGGGCACGGTGGCGAGTCGGTCCGCGAGTCGCGCTGGCGTCAGCCGCTTGACCGTCGAGACGGGAGTGGTGATCTGCTCCGTCGGGACCCCATCGTTCGTGAGCCGCCCGACGAGGACGCGACGCTGGTCCGTCACCAGGGCGCGGACCTGCTTGAGGGCACGCGGCTGCGTCGCCCGCGGCCACCGCCGGAGCACGTCGTCGAGGTCGCGGACGACCGCCACGAGAAGCGCCTCGTCTGGTGCCGGACGACGCGTCGGAACCGGGGGAGGCGGTTGCGGGAGGTCGAGGCGCAGGCCGCGATCGACAAGGAGTGCGAGCACTGCGGCGCCGCCGCCGATGAGGAGCAGCCGGCGGGGCGGAACTGCGCGCTGCAGCGGCACCCGGGACCCGCGTGTCCGGGTGTCGCCACTCATGGGTCCGATCCTCCCACGGGCGGGTCGGGGTTTCGCGCACCGCGAGCCGCCCCGGCACGCCGACGCGCTGGAGGAGCAGGTGCCGGCGTCGTCGTGGTCTGCGGCGACCGTGCCGCACGGTTAGAGTAGGTTCACGCGGCCCCCATCCGAGATGGCGCGGGCCGGAATTCGAGAAGAGCAGGAGGTGACGGCGATGAGCACGGCCGAGCAGATCAGAGCCACCATCGAGCCCGCTCTCGCGCCGCTCGGGCTCGTCGTCGAGGACGTGACCGTCAACCAGGCGGGGAAGCGGCGGCTGGTCCGTGTCCTCGTGGACACCGACATCGCCGATCTCGACCCCGCCGACACGTCCAGCCCCGTCCCGCCGATGTCCCTCGACGACGTCGCCGACGCGACCCGCGTCGTCGGCAACCGGCTCGACGACTCCGACGTGATGGGGCAGGCGCCCTACGTCCTCGAGGTCAGCTCTCCGGGCGTCGGGCGACCACTACGGTCGCGCGACGACTTCCGGCGACAGGTCGGACGGCTCGTCGAGGTCGTCCACGACGGCGGCTCCGTCACCGGCCGGCTCGGCGAGGTGGGCACCGACCGCCTGACCGTCCAGGTCCCGGCGACGAAGAAGGTGGCGGCGCGCGTCGAGACGATCGAGCTCGACGCGGTTCACCGGGGGACCGTGCAGGTGGAGTTCAAGCGGGCCGAGGCTGAGGCAGCCCGCCCGCGAGCCGACCGCAGCAGTGACGAGGCAGACACGCAGGCCGGCGCGACCGGCCCGGAGGAGGAGAACTGATGGACATCGACCTGGCCGCACTCCGGGCGCTCGAGCGGGAGCGGGGCATCAGCCTCGACGTGCTCATCCCCGCGATCGAGCAGGCCCTCCTCGTCGCCTACCACCGGACCGAGGGCAGCTACCGGACCGCGCGGGTCGAGCTCGACCGCAAGACGGGACACGTCATCGTCTGGGCGCGCGAGGAGGGCGAGCTCCTGCCCACCGAGGAGGGCGAGCGACCGCAGCGAGGTGAGCCGGGCCCGGAGTTCGACGACACCCCCGAGGGGTTCGGCCGGATCGCCGCGTCGACCGCACGTCAGGTCATCGTCCAGCGCCTGCGTGATCTGGAGGACGAGCAGATCCTCGGCGACTTCAAGGGCCGTGAGGGCGATGTCATCTCCGGCGTCATCCAGCAGAGCCAGGACCCGCGCAACGTCCTCGTCGACTTCGGCAGCGTCGAGGGCATCCTGCCGCTGGCCGAGCAGGTCCCCGGGGAGCGTTACGTCCACGGTGAACGGCTGCGCTGCTACGTCGTCAGCGTCAAGCGCGGTCCCCGCGGCCCGCAGGTCGGGCTGTCCCGGACCCACCCCAACCTCGTCCGCACCCTGTTCAAGTTCGAGGTGCCCGAGATCGCCGACGGCACCGTGGAGATCGCTGCGCTGGCCCGCGAGGCGGGACACCGCACCAAGATCGCGGTCCACTCCAAGGTGCCCGGCGTCAACGCCAAGGGTGCGTGCATCGGCCCGATGGGCGCCCGGGTGCGCGCCGTGATGACCGAGCTGCGTGGCGAGAAGATCGACATCGTCGACTACTCCGAGGACCCTGCCGTGTTCGTCGCCGCGGCGTTGTCCCCGGCCCGCGTCCAGTCCGTCGAGATCGTCGACGCCGCCGCGCGCACCGCCAGGGTCACCGTCCCCGACTACCAGCTCAGTCTGGCCATCGGCAAGGAGGGCCAGAACGCCCGGCTCGCCGCCAAGCTGACTGGCTGGCGGATCGACATCCGCCCGGACATCGAGGCCCCGGCCGCGCACTCCTGACCGCGCCGCACCCGGTGCCGGTGTCGCACGGGGTGGAGGTGGGGACGAGCGCGACTGCGCGGACCCCGGGACCGAGCCCAGCGGCATACGGGTTAGACTGTTCTGTGGCCGACCGGACTGGACTCCGCGCCGAGCCGTCCCGCACCTGTGTGGGATGTCGAGGAACGGATAGCTGGTCGGCTCTGCTGCGAGTGGTCGCGGCGACGGACGTGGATGCACCGGGAAGCACTCCGGTTCACCTCCGTCCCGACCCGAGACACCGGATGCCGGGACGTGGTGCGTGGCTGCACCCGCGACCCGAATGTCTCGAGCTGGCAGTGCGCCGCAAGGCGTTCGGACGTGCCCTGCGCCTGCAGGCCCCGGTCGACGTGAGCGCGGTCGCACAGCACCTCGGGGTCCACCACCCGTAGGCAACGATTTCCCAGATCGGCCGCCGCCCGGCGGTCGTGCACCACATCAACGAACCAAGGCGGGTCAAACGCTATGAGCCTCCGATGAGTCCTCAGCGATGAGCAAGCCCCAGCAATAACCCATGGTTCGGCCTCCTGTCAGGTCCGGACCGAGACAGGAGAAATGTGGCCAAGGTCCGGGTCTACGAGCTCGCCAAAGAGCTCGGAGTCGAGAGCAAGGTTCTGCTTGCACACCTCAAGAGCCAGGGAGAGTTCGTGAGGTCGGCGTCGTCGACCATCGAGCCCCCCGTCGTTCGCAAGATCAAGGAGACGTTCCCGTCGGAGCTCCGTTCCGGCGGTGACTCCAAGGCGTCCGCGAGGACCGCCAGCACGGCTGCGCCCTCTGGCGCCGCCCCCACCGCCCCGAGGACAGGCACGCCGGGCACACCGGCCACCCCCTCCGCCCCAGCGGCTCGGAGTGCTGCGCCGGGCGCACCCGCGTCGACGGCGAGCCGACCGGGACCGGCGCCGAGCCGCCCGGCCGCGCCTGCCGCTCCGGCGCCGACGACGTCGCCCGCCGCCCCAGCGGCCACCACGACCACCACGGCGCCGGCCGCACGGCAGGCCCCCGCAGCCCCGGCCGCCCAGCCCGCCCCCGCGGCGACGTCCACCCCCTCGGCCCGACCCGCGGCCCCCGCCCCCGGGCGTCCCGCTGCCCCGGCTGCTCCGGCTGCTCCGGCTGCCCGAGGCGGCGGTCCCACGCCCGGACCGCGTCCGGCTCCACGGCCGAGCACGCCCCGCCCCGGCAACAACCCGTTCGCGCCGAGCCAGGGCATGGGCCAGACCCGGCAGCGTCCCGGTGACGCCGGTCCGCGCCCGGGCAACAACCCCTTCAGCCCGAGCCAGGGCATGCCACGTCCGCAGCAGCGGCCCGGTGGCCCCCGGCCCGGCGCACCCGCCGGCGGCCCGCGTCCCGGTGGTCCGGGTGGCGCAGGCCCGCGACCGGCCCCCCGTCCGGGTGGTCCGCGTCCGAGCCCCGGCATGATGCCGGAGCGCAGCACCATCGGCCGTCCCGGCCAGCGACCCGCAGGTGGCCCCGGAGGCCCCGGTGGCGGTCCCGGCCGACCCGGAGGCCGTGGTGGCTTCGGGCCCGGGGGAGGCGCCGGCACCGGCGCTCCCGGTGGACCGAGCCGTGGTGGCTTCGGTGGCGGTCCCCGTGGTGGCGGCCCCGGTGGCCGCGGTGGCACGCAGGGCGCTTTCGGCCGCGGCGGTGGCCGTCCGGTCCGTGGGCGCAAGTCCAAGCGCGCCAAGCGCCAGGAGTTCGAGCAGATGCAGGCGCCGTCGATCGGTGGCGTCACCGTCCCCCGGGGCGACGGCTCGACCGTGATCCGCGTGCGTCGCGGCTCGTCGCTGACGGACTTCGCCGACAAGATCAACGCCAACCCGGCATCGCTCGTCACCGTGCTGTTCCACCTCGGTGAGATGGCGACCGCGACCCAGTCGCTCGACGAGGACACCTTCAAGCTCCTCGGCGTCGAGCTCGGCTATGACGTCCAGGTCGTCTCCCCGGAGGAGGAGGAGCGCGAGCTCTTCGACTCCTTCAACATCGATCTCGAGACCGGTATCGCGGGCGAGGACGACGCCGACCTCGAGGCTCGTCCGCCGGTGGTCACCGTGATGGGTCACGTCGACCACGGCAAGACGCGACTGCTCGACGCGATCCGCAACGAGGACGTCGCAGCAGGCGAGGCCGGTGGCATCACCCAGCACATCGGTGCCTACCAGGTCCGCAAGATGCACGAGGGCACCGAGCGTCCGATCACCTTCATCGACACCCCGGGTCACGAGGCGTTCACCGCCATGCGTGCCCGTGGTGCCAAGGTGACCGACATCGCGATCCTCGTGGTCGCGGCCGACGACGGCGTGATGCCGCAGACGATCGAGGCGCTCAACCACGCCCAGGCGGCGGACGTGCCGATCGTCGTCGCGGTCAACAAGATCGACGTCGAGGGCGCCAACCCGTCCAAGATCCGCCAGCAGCTGACGGAGTACAACCTCGTCGCCGAGGAGTACGGCGGCGACACGATGTTCGTCGACGTCTCGGCGAAGCAGGGCGTCAACATCGACGGCCTGCTCGAGGCGGTCCTGCTCACCGCGGACGCCGCTCTCGACCTGCGCGCCAACCCGGAGCGCGAGGCTCGCGGTGTCGCGATCGAGGCCAACCTCGACCGTGGCCGCGGTGCCACCGCGACGGTGCTCGTCCAGACCGGCACGCTGCGGGTCGGTGACGCCATCGTCACCGGTTCGGCCTACGGCCGCGTCCGAGCCATGCTCGACGAGCACGGCAAGAACGTCAGCGAGGCCGGCCCGTCCAGGCCGGTTCAGGTCCTCGGCCTGAGCTCGGTCCCGCGCGCCGGTGACACGTTCGTCGTGGCACCGGACGACCGGACGGCTCGCCAGATCGCCGAGAAGCGTGAAGCCGCGGACCGCCAGGCCAGCCTGGCCAAGGCCCGCAAGCGCATCTCGCTCGAGGACCTCAACGAGGCCCTCGCGGCGGGCAAGGTGGAGACCCTCAACCTCATCCTCAAGGGTGACGTGTCGGGTTCCGTCGAGGCGCTCGAGGACGCGCTGCTCAAGATCGACGTCGGCGACGAGGTCGACCTGCGCATCATCGACCGCGGTGTCGGTGCCATCACGATGAACAACATCAACCTCGCGATGGCCTCCAACGCGATCATCATCGGCTACAACGTCCGGGCCGAGGGCCAGAACGCCGACTACGCCGAGCGCGAGGGCGTCGAGATCCGCTACTACTCGGTCATCTACCAGGCGATCGACGAGGTCGAGGCAGCGCTCAAGGGCATGCTCAAGCCGGAGTTCGAGGAGGTCGAGCTCGGCACGGCGGAGATCCGCGAGATCTTCCGTTCGAGCAAGTTCGGCAACATCGCCGGCTCGATCGTCCGCAGCGGCGAGATCAAGCGTGGCTCGAGGTCGCGGATCACCCGCAACGGTGTCGTGATCTCCGAGAACGTCGAGATCGCGGGCCTGCGCCGGTTCAAGGACGATGTCACCGAGGTCCGCGAGGGCTACGAGTGCGGCATCAACCTCGGGTCGTTCAACGACCTGCAGATCGGTGACCTCATCGCCACCTACGAAATGCGCGAGAAGCCGCGCGCCTGACCGTGCGCGTCGGGGGGCCACCACTCCGGGAGGGCTGACAGCCCGAGCGGAGGTGGCCCTCCGAGGTCGCACCCGAAGTGTCCGTATGCCGCCGGGCCGGCTCACGCTGCCCGGCGCGCAACGGTTGCGGTGTCCTGCGTTCCGCCAAGGTTAGGGTGGGTACGCGGCCTGACGCCCGTGATTGACCGCCGTGGATGTGCGGCGGTGCGGTCCCGCAGCCGTGACCCATTCGAGAAGAAACGAGGTAGGAGCAATGGCTGACCCAGCTCGCGCCCGCAAGATTGCCGATCGGATCAAGGTCATCGTCGCGGAGTACCTCGAGTTCCGTCTCAAGGACGAGCGCCTCGGCTTCGTGACGATCACCGATGCCCGGGTGACCGGTGACCTGCAGCACGCCTCGGTGTTCTACACCGTCTTCGGCTCGGACGAGGAGCGCAAGGCGACCACGGCCGTCCTCGAGGCCAACAAGGGCAGGATCCGCTCCGCCGTCGGCAGGCAGATCGGCATCCGGCTCACTCCGTCGCTCGAGTTCATCGCCGACGCACTGCCCGAAGGCGCCGCGCACCTCGAGGACCTCGTGGCGCAGACCCGCGCCCGCGATGAGGAGCTCGCCCGCGCGGCGGCCAACGCGAAGCATGCCGGCGAGCCGGACCCGTACAAGAAGCCGGCCGACCGCATCGACACCGAGGATGTCGACGTGGATGTCGA
The DNA here is from genome assembly GCF_040365325.1 of Intrasporangium sp. DVR. Taxonomy (NCBI): domain Bacteria; kingdom Bacillati; phylum Actinomycetota; class Actinomycetes; order Micrococcales; family Intrasporangiaceae; genus Intrasporangium; species Intrasporangium sp. DVR. The sequence continues at coordinate 129,822 of NZ_BAABZW010000015.1, forward strand.
CGTGGATGTCGACGAGGATGTCGACGAGGACGCCGACGTCGACGTCGAGGCTCGGTGACGGCACCAGCGAGCGGCCTGCTCGTCGTCGACAAGCCGGCCGGGTGGACCAGTCACGACGTGGTCGCCCGGGCGCGCCGCCTCTGCGGGACCCGTCGCGTCGGTCATGCCGGCACGCTCGACCCGATGGCGACCGGTGTGCTCGTCCTCGGCGTGGAGAAGGGCACCAAGCTGCTCACCTTCCTCGTGGGGTGCGACAAGGAGTACACCGCGACCATCCGGCTCGGCCAGGCGACGGTCACCGACGATGCCGAGGGCGAGCCGACCTCGGCCGTGGGAGTGGCTGACGACTCCACTTTCGCGGCGCGCCTGGCGGACGCCGTGGCGGCTCTCACCGGCGAGATCATGCAGGTGCCGAGCGCGGTCAGCGCGATCAAGGTCGCCGGTGAACGCAGCTACGCCACGGTCCGCAAGGGCGGCGAGGTCGACCTCCCGCCGCGACCGGTCACCGTGGCTCGCTTCGACGTCGTCTCGGTGACCCCGACCACGGCGGATCTGCCGGATGGGGGCGCGCTCCGCGTCGTCGACGTGGACGTCGAGGTCGAGGTCTCGTCCGGCACCTACGTGCGCGCTCTCGCCCGAGACCTCGGCGACGCGCTCGGTGTCGGCGGCCACCTGACCGCCCTGCGCCGGACCCGGGTCGGCCGGTTAGACCTGGGGATGGCGAGGCCACTCGACGAGCTCGCGGCGCTGGCCGAGTCAGGTGGCGGCGCCGCCCTTCCGATCGTCTCCCTGGCCGACGCGGCGCGGGCCCAGCTGCCGGTCCACGAGGTCTCCGCTGAGGAGGCCCGCAGCATCGGACACGGACAGCGCATCCCGAGCGGTGGCGTCCGGTCCGAAGCGGTCGCCGCCATCGCCCCGGACGGTCGCCTGGTGGCCGTCCTGGACGAGACGCGAGGCACCGCCAAGGCCCGCGTCGTCTTCGCCCCGGCCGGCTGACGGCGGGTGGCGGCAGGGACCAGAGGCCACGGCTACTACAGTGGTCCGCGTGCAGCGCTGGTACGCCCTGGAGGACATCCCGTCGGATCTCGGGCCCACGGTTGTCACGCTCGGCAACTTCGACGGCGTGCACCGGGGGCATCGAGAGGTGCTCGGGCGGGTCGTCCGGGAGGCCCGCGAGCGGGGAGCGACACCGGTCGCCGTGACGTTCGACCCGCACCCGATCGCCGTGCTCTATCCCGAGCGGGCCCCGGCCAGCGTGATGTCGCTCGAGCAGCGGCTCGACGCCCTTGAGTCCGTGGGCCTCGGTGCGGTGCTCGTCCTGCACTTCACCCGCGAGTTCGCCCAGCAGACGCCTGAGGAGTTCGTCGAGGCGACGTTCGTGGACGGCTTGCGGGCCGTGGCCGTCGTCGTCGGCAAGGACACCCGCTTCGGAGTGCGCAACTCCGGGGACGTCGGCACGCTCACCCAGCTCGGTGACAAGCACGGCTTCGACGTCATCGCCCTCGAGGACATCGGCGAGGCTGCCCCTGAGGGTCGGCGCTGGAGCTCGACCCAGCTGCGTGCCGAGATCCTGGACGGCAAGGTCACCCACGCCTCCGAGATCCTCGGTCGCCCCCACCGGGTCACCGGGACCGTCGTCCACGGCGACCACCGCGGCCGCGAGCTCGGCTTCCCGACCGCCAACCTGTCCCAGGACCACGAGGGCCTCGTCCCCAGCGACGGCGTCTATGCCGGGTGGCTCATCCGGCTCGACCTCGAGCCAGACGCCGTGGACCGCACCCTCCCCGCCGCGGTCTCGGTCGGCACCAACCCCACCTTCGACGGTCACCAGCGCCGCGTCGAGGCCTACGTCCTGGACCGGACCGACCTCGACCTCTACGGCGAGCGCGTCGCCATGGACTTCGTCTCCCACCTGCGCCCCACGCTGAGGTTCGAGTCGATCGAGGCGCTCGTCACCCAGATGCGTGAGGACGTCGCCAGGTGCCGCGAGATCCTGTCCGCGACCGTGCCCGCCTAGGACCCTCTCGCGGTCGGCGCCCGAGCCCGGCCTCCCGAGGGCCGGCGCGGACGGTGTCACCGCGGTGGCTGCGGATGGACCTTGGCCTCTTGATCGGGGCGACTGGTCTCACGGTCATCGGCATCGTCCTCGTCTGGTCGGCCACCCGGGCCGAGAGCGGGGCCGCTGTGGCCCTCAAGCAGGCGGTGGCCGCGATCGTCGGCATGGGGCTGGCCGCGGTCGTCACCCGGGTCGACGGCCGGCTCCTGCGCGCCGCCGCGCCGTTCGTCTACGCCGCCGCACTGGCCGGGCTCGTAGCCGTCCTGTCGCCCCTGGGCAGGCAGGTCAACGGGTCTCGGTCGTGGATCGGGCTGCCCGGGGGGTTCAGCCTGCAGCCGTCGGAGCTGATGAAGGTCGCGCTGGTGGTCGGTCTCGGGATGCTGCTGGCCGAGCGGGCGGACCGGGGGGAGCGGCAGCGCCACCGCGACATCGCCCTGGCCTGGCTGCTGGCGGGTGTGCCCGTCCTGCTCGTCCTCGCCCAGCCGGACCTGGGCTCTGCGCTGGTCCTCGTGGCGATGTCCATCGCGGTCATCGCCTCGGCGGGCGCGCCGTTGGTGTGGACCATCGCAGTGGCAGTGGCCGGCGCAGCCACGGTCGTCGCAGCGTTCGCGACCCCGCTCCTCAGCCCGTACCAACGCGACCGGCTCCGGGCCTTCCTCGACCCCTCCCTCGACCCCCAGGGCATCGGCTACCAGACGCGGCAGGTGCGGATCGCGATCTCGTCGGGTGGGCTGGACGGCCAGGGCCTCTTCGCGGGGAAACAGACACAGGCAGGGCGCATCCCCTTCCAGGAGTCCGACTTCATCTTCTCCGTCGCGGGGGAGGAGCTCGGGTTCCTCGGTGCGGCCGGCATCATCGTGCTGCTCGGGTTCATCGTCCTGCGAGCGCTCGTCGTGGCACGCCGGGCGGACACCTTCGGTCGGCTCGTCAGCACGGGCATCGGCGTCTGGCTGGGAGCACAGGCGATCGAGAACGTCGGCATGAACCTCGGGCTGCTGCCGGTCACCGGACTGCCGTTGCCGTTCCTGTCCTACGGCGGGTCGTCGATGATCGCCGCGTGGCTCGCGGTCGGCATCGTCGGGAACGTCTCGGAGGCGGCTACCGCGGCGCCCCGGAGGAGCGGCTAAGTTACTCGCGGGTCACGGTGTGGTGCCGATCAGCGCGGACCTCGTGACCTTTCGGCCCGGATGCGGCATCATCCCGGTCAACGCGGTATGTCCGCCGTCGCCGAGGACGGGCCGCCGCGGTTGTGACGAAGGAGTCAGCATGCCCCTGCAGTCCGTGGCCGACCGCCAGGTCGACCAGGCCGTCCTCGACAACCGGGCCCCGAGCGTGGGCGCCCTCTTCCGCAACCGGGTCCAAGCCACCCCGGACCGCCCGGCCTACCTCTACTTCAAGGATGGTGGCGACGAACTCACCACCCTCACGTGGCGTCAGACCCACGACGTCGTCCAGCAGTGGGCAGCCGGCCTGATCAGTCTCGGGGTCGGGCTCGAGGACCGGGTCGCGATCGCCTCCACCACGAGCCTGCAGTGGGTCCTCGCCGACCTCGCGATCGTCTGCGCCGGGGGAGCCACGACGACGGTCTATCCCACGACGATCGCTGACGACGTCGCCTACATCCTCACCGACTCCGGGAGCGCGATCGTCTTCGCCGAGGACGCCGTGCAGGTGGCCAAGCTCGCGGAGCGCCGAGACGAGATCCCGCACGTCAGGCAGGTCGTCGTCATGTCCGGCGCGGCGAGCCACGACGGCTGGGTGATCACGACCGACGAGCTGGCGGCCAAGGGACGCGAGCTCCTCGCCTCGACCCCCGACGCCGTGGACTCGCGCATCGACCAGCTCGGTCCCGAGAGCCTCGCCATCGTGATCTACACCTCGGGCACGACCGGCCGGCCCAAGGGCGTTCGCCTCGTGCAGGACAGCGTCGTCTACGAGGGCGCGCTGATCCAGGCCATGGGAGCCGTCACCGAGGACGACCTGCAGTTCCTCTGGCTCCCGCTCTCGCACGTCTTCGGCAAGATGCTCCTCGCCCTCGGCCTCCAGATCGGGTTCCCGACCGCGGTCGATGGTCGGCTCGACCGGATCGTCGACAACATGGCGATCATCAAGCCGACCTTCATGGCCGGCCCTCCCCGTATCTACGAGAAGGCCCGGGGGCGGGTCGCCCTCATGCTCGCGCAGGAGACCGGTGTCAAGAAGAGGCTGATCGACTGGGCGCTCAAGGTGGGTGCCGAGATGCGCGACGTCCTCGAGCGGGGCGAGACCCCCTCGGCAGGGCTCGCGCGCCGTCACCGGCTCGCCACCAAGCTCGTCCTGCACAAGATCCAGGAGCGCTTCGGCGGCCGGGTCCGTTTCATGATCAGCGGCTCCGCGCCCCTCAACGCCGAGGTGGCCAAGTGGTTCGGTTCGGTGGGCTTGCTCCTCGTCGAGGGCTACGGCCTCACCGAGACCTCCTCGGGCACCACGGTCAACCAGCCGAAGGCGGGCTGCTACGCCTACGGTTCCGTGGGATGGCCGATGCCGGGCACCGACGTCAAGATCGCCGACGACGGCGAGATCCTCGTCAAGGGGCCGGGCGTGATGAGGGGATATCACAACCAGCCGGAGGCGACGGCCGAGGTGATCGACGAGGACGGCTGGTTCCACACCGGGGACATCGGCCGCATCGACGAGCGCGGTTTCGTCTTCGTCACGGACCGCAAGAAGGACTTCTTCAAGACCTCGGGCGGCAAGTACATCGCACCGGCGGAGATCGAGGCGAAGTTCAAGGGCATGTGCGTCTACGTCAGCCAGTTCCTCGTCCACGGCGCCGGGCACAACTACGCCACGGCTCTCGTCACGCTCGACCCGGACCAGATCACGCCGTGGGCGGCCCAGAACGGGATGGCCGGGAAGTCCTACGCCGAGATCGTCACCTCCGACGCCGCCCGTGAGCTGGTCCAGGGCTACGTCGACCGGCTCAACGACAGCCTCAACCGGTGGGAGACGATCAAGAACTTCACCATCCTCGACCACGACCTGACGGTCGAGATGGGCGACCTGACCCCGAGCATGAAGCTGCGCCGACGGGCCGTCGTCGACAAGTACAAGGACCAGCTCGAGGCCCTCTACCAGGAGGACTGAGCCGGCCACCCCGTCGAGCGCGCACTTCGCGCCTGCCGAGCCCAGCGGCATACGGCATGACGTGAGCGCGAAGTGCGCCCTCGACGGTCACGTACCATGGTCCGATGCCCGGTGAGTCCCTGTTCAACGCCCTCGAGCCCCTGCTGGAGCGGGTCAGCAAACCCATCCAGTACGTCGGCGGTGAGCTCAACTCGACCGTCAAGGAATGGAACGTCGGTGGGCACGGCCCGTCCGGCGAGGAGCTGACGACGCGCTGGGCGCTGATGTACCCCGACGCCTACGAGGTGGGGGTGCCCAACCAGGGCGTCATGATCCTCTACGAGGTCATCAACGAACGACCGGACGCCTTGGCCGAGCGCACCTACGCCGTGTGGCCCGACATGGAGGGCGCGCTCCGTGAAGCGGGGCTCCCGCAGTTCACTGTCGACGGGCACCGCGCTGTGGGTGACTTCGACCTGTTCGGCGTCTCGTTCTCCACCGAGCTGGGCTACACCAACCTGCTGACCGCCCTCGACCTGGCGGGCATCCCGTTGCACTCGGTCGACCGCGGCCTCGACCACCCCATCGTCGTCGCGGGCGGCCACGCGGCCTTCAACCCGGAGGCGATCGCCGACTTCATCGATGCGGCCGTCATCGGCGACGGCGAGCAGGCGGTCCTCGCGATCACCGACATCGTGGGGGAGTGGAAGGCGGCCGGACGGCCGGGTGGGCGGCGCGAGCTGCTCCTGCGCCTCGCCCGGACGGGCAACGTCTACGTGCCGGCCTTCTACGACGTGTCCTACCTGCCCGACGGGCGGATCCAGCGGGTGGCGCCCGCAGCCGACGCGCCGGGCGTGCCGTGGCGCGTGGCCAAGCACACCGTCATGGACCTCGACGCGTGGCCCTACCCGAAGCAACCGCTCGTGCCGCTCGCCGAGTCGGTCCACGAGCGGATGTCCGTGGAGATCTTCCGCGGGTGCACGAGGGGCTGCCGGTTCTGCCAGGCGGGCATGATCACGCGTCCCGTGCGCGAACGGTCGATCACGGGCATCGGCGAGATGGTCGAGCGCGGGCTCGCGGCGACCGGCTTCGAGGAGGTCGGCCTGCTGTCGCTCTCCTCTGCCGACCACTCCGAGATCGCCGACCTGACGAAGGGTCTCGCGGACCGCTACGAGGGGACGCAGACCGGGCTGTCCCTGCCGTCCACGCGCGTCGACGCGTTCAACATCGACCTGGCCAACGAGCTGACCCGCAACGGCCGGCGGTCGGGGCTCACCTTCGCCCCGGAGGGCGGCTCCGAGCGGATCCGGCGCGTCATCAACAAGATGGTGTCCGAGGAGGACCTCATCAACACGGTCGCCGCGGCCTACGGCGCCGGCTGGCGGCAGGTCAAGCTCTACTTCATGTGCGGCCTGCCCACCGAGACCGACGAGGACGTGCTCCAGATCGCCGAGCTCGCCACGAAGGTCATCGAGACCGGACGACGGGTCTCCGGGCGGCGCGACATCCGCTGCACCGTCTCGATCGGCGGGTTCGTGCCGAAGCCGCACACCCCCTTCCAGTGGGCGGCCCAGCTCGGCGCGGAGGAGACCGACGCACGGCTGCTCAAGCTGCGCGAGGCGATCCGGGCCGACAAGCGCTACGGGTCGTCGATCGGGTTCCGCTACCACGACGGGCAGCCCGGCATCATCGAGGGCCTGCTGTCGCGCGGTGACCGCCGGGTCGGCAAGGTCATCGAGGAGGTGTGGCGCGCCGGCGGCCGGTTCGACGGCTGGAGCGAGCACTTCTCCTACGAGCGCTGGATGGCCGCTGCGGAGCGGGCGCTAGCGGACGAGCCCGTCGACGTCGCCTGGTACACGACGCGTGAGCGCGACCAGAACGAAGTGCTGCCGTGGGACCACCTCGACTCCGGTCTCGACAAGGACTGGCTGTGGGAGGACTGGCAGGAGGCCCTCGACGAGCGTGAGGTCGACGACTGCCGCTGGACGCCGTGCTTCGACTGCGGCGTGTGCCCGCAGATGGGCACGCAGATCGAGATCGGCCCGACCGGCAAGCGGCTGCTGCCGCTGACGGTGCTGGGGTCGGGGCGCGAGCAGATGCTCGAGCACCAGCACTGACCCGAGAACCTGCCCCAGCCGGGCCCCCGCCTCCTCACCCCGCAACACACCCGCTTACCGACCGATGGTGGCGCCTGCAGAAGACGCCCGCAGTCGGTGAGCGGGTGTGTTGTGGGTATTGGCGTGGGCCCGGCAGCTGGAGTTCGCCGGGCCCACGCGGTGTGGAGGGTGGTCTGAGGAGACTCAGACGTTGAAGAAGACGCGCGAGGTGTCCGCGACGTCGGTGCTCGTCCCGTTGGTGGTGTCAGTCAGGACGATGTGGGTGTAGGTGACCGCGGCCAGGACTCGCTTCTGACCGCTCGGGCACTGGAACTGCGGGGCCAGCAGCGGGCCGGCGGTCAGGTCGGCGACGACCCGGCCGTTCTTCGGCTCGAAGCTTCCGCCACCGCTGACCGAGCCCTCGAAGGCCTCCTTGTTGGCGGCCTTGGGGTGGTTGCCGCCGCCGTTGATGCAGGCGTAGAGCGCCGTGGCGTCGGCGGTGAGCGTGTAGTCGATGTTGTCGTTGCCGAGACCCCGCTCGTCGAAGCTGACGACGAGGGCTCCGGCGTTGTTGACGCTGCCGCTTGCGCTGTGGAACTTCGCGGCGACCGCGGCGGCCGGGTTGGCCATGACGACGGCCACGACGAACGCGATGCTCGCGACGAGCAGCGACTTCAGGTACTTCATGGTTGGTTCCCTTTGTTGTGTGTGGAGGTGCCCGACTCCCCTTGTCGGGCCGACCCGATGCGTTCGGGTGATCGCATCGGTGCTGAAGAGGCCGGAATCACCCGGCCAGATACGGCACCCCAGGTAACTGGGCGCCTTTGTCCGGAAAGGTCCCGGTGGCCCGACCGTCCCCCCGGTCGGGCCACCAGAGACTTCATTCAGGTCACGGGCTCGAGATCGTCCCGCCGTTGGTGACGGTGAGCGCCGACGTCTCGTGGCAGCTCGCCGGGACGTTGCGCTGTGCCGCGTTGGTGCTGGTGTAGCTCACCTTCCACGAGAACGAACCGGTAGCCGTCTGGGCCGGAGCGTTCCCCGACAAGACGGTCTGCGGCGAGGCGCCGGAGACCGGCTCGGTCGTCGTGTAGACCGCGGTGCCAGCGCAGGTGCCGTTGGTGTAGAAGTCGAACGACACCGTGCCGGCGAGGTTCCCGCCAGCCGGCGCCGAGACCGTCACCGAGTCGCTCGGAACCCACGTCTGCGCACTCGTCAGCGACGAGGCGACGGTCGTGACCGTGACGTCCTCACCCGTGTCCGTGCAGGTCGCGTTGTGCGTCTTGCCGTTGGTGTTCGGCGAGTCGCCCGTGTAGACCGCAACCCAGTGGTAGTCACCGGCCGCAGTAGGCGTGTATGTGGGGCTGTTGTAGGTGTTGTTGCCCGACACGCTCACCGCCGTCGAGGTGAAGACCAGGCTGCCGCAGCTGCTGCTGCTCGGGCCGTACAGCTTGAAGGTGATGGTGCCGCCGGCCGGCGTCCGGGTTGCGGGGGCCGGTGCGGTGGTGTGGATGACCGAGGCTGTCGGCTTCGGGGCGGTGCCACCGAGAGCAGCCGAGTCGGTCACTGCAGTACCCAAGACGACGTCCGGCCCAGCCGTGGTCGACAGCGTCGGGTCGACGGGGTTCACGAGGAAGCACTCGCCCTTGGTGACGTCACTTGAGCCGCCGATCCCGGCACTTGGAACGCCGGTGTACTCGGCCTGCCAGCAGTACCGTCCCGCCGCAGTGATCCACGCGCTCGAGGACACCACGGTCACGGGGTACGCGCTGCCGGTGACGGCCTTGTCGTCATCGACGAGCACCGACACCGCACCAGTCCCGGTGTCACAGTCGGCGTTGGCCGTGTTGCTGGCCTTGCAGAGGGTGAAGTCGATCGTGCCACCCGGTGTAGCCGACCCTCCGGACAGTGAGATGACCGCAGAGTCCTTGACCTCAACCACGCCGTTCGTGGTGATTGACGTGCCGGCCGTCGGGACGTTGGACGTGCCGTCCGCCAGCTTGGGGGTTGTGGTCGTCGTCGTCGTGCAGTTGCTCAGGGTGAAGCCGTTCCTGAGGATCGTGTCCTTGTAGTCAGCCGTGTCCGAGTTGCCGGTCACCGTGCTGGGGATGATGTTCGCGAAGGCGAGGCATCGAGGGGTGCCACCGTAGATGACATCCGTGATGTTGACCGCAGCCTCGCCCCGATAGCCGTCTGGGCTGTACTCGGCCCGACCGTAGTTGGAGGGTATCTCGATCGGAGCGCTGAGCACGAGGTCGGGTGCGGTGCCTGACCAGGTGCGCAGCCAGAGCTTCTTGCTGCCGCCTTGCTGGTCCCAGAGGATCATGAAGTCACCATCGGTACGGTTCGCCCATGGGTTGCATCCCGCCACGATCGTTGCGTCAGTGGGGTCGTAGTTGAGGCAAGCCGCGGGCTCCTCGTTCTTCATGAACTCGTAGGCGATGAAGCCACTACCACTGTTGGCGTCGCGTTCCCACGCGAAGTAGATCCAGTCGTCGCCGTCCGGGGTGTCCTTGGCGGTGTTGAGCCACGCGGTCTTGAGGTCGACCTGGCCGTTGGGGTTCGTGAAGCCGAGCGTCGGCACGACGTCATTGTGGATCACGCCGATCTTCGTGGTGTTCGAGTTGAGCGGGCCGAGCTCCTTCTCGTTGCCCGATGGATCGGACAAGTTGATTTGTCCGGCCGAACCGTCGGGCACCACCCCGTCGATGATGATGGCCGGCGCCGGGGGCGTCGTGCCCGCCTGCGCCATCGGCGCAGCGAGGACCGCGAGTGGTAGGCCGAGAGCGGCCAACACCGCGAGCCACCGGCGACGGGTGGTCGGCTGTTCGTGTCGGCCTCGGTTGGGCCGGCCCCTGGAACTGAATGAACTATTCATGTTGAGTTCTCCGTTGCGGTTGATTCGCCCGGCCCCTCGCACGGGCGCTGAACGGTGAACTCGGCAAGTTTGTTGCGACGCGGCCCCACCCTGTGGTCTGTAGTGTCCCCCGGGCTGCGGATCATCTGTGGCGTCGTGCACAGTCTCAACCGAGCTCGTCCCCGACGCTACTCAGGCTGAGGTGACCCACATCACGAATCCAGAAAGCGGTGAAGAAGGTCCGAAAAGTCGGGGGAAGAACGCTGAAATGCCCTGAGATTGAGGGACTTTGGCGAAATGGTGGGTGCGTCCGGGATCAGACGGGGAACCCGATGTGGGCCAGCGCCTGGCGCACGAGGACCCCGTGCGAGCCGGACATCTCGCCGCGCATCGACATGTCCGCGGCCTCCTCGGGCGTGACCCAGGACAGGTCGAGGGCGTCCTGCTGCGGCCGGCAGTCACCCATGACGGCCACGATGTAGACGAGGGACACGGCGTGCTGCCGCGGGTCGTGGTACGGCGTGACTCCGGGCGTCGGGAAGAACTGCGCGACGGCGATCGGATGGGGTGAGACGGGGATGCGGGGGAGGGCGACGGGGCCGAGGTCGTTCTCGATGTGCCGGGCGAGGGCGTCGCGGATCTTCTCGTGGTAGAGGACGCGGCCTCCGACGACCTCCTGACCGATGCCGCCCTCGTCGTCCGCCCGGAGGAGCAGGGCGATGCGCGTGACGATGCCACGGTCGTCGACCCGCACGGGCACGGCGTGGACGTAGAGGATCGGCAGGCGCTCTCGGGCGCTGTCGAGCTCCTCCCGGCTGAGCCAGGCAGCAGTCGTCTCGACGTCGGTCAGGTCGTCCATGTCGTTCTTCCTATCAGTTGCCCGGCCGGTCGGTCCCCACCGGGCGGCGTGCCCCGCCGAAGACTGCTTCGGGGTTCATGATCCCCGAGGGGTCGAAGACTGCCTTGATCGCGCGCTGCCGCTGGATCTCGCGGACCCCGACCTCCTCGACGAGCCAGCGCCGCTTGACCGAGCCGATCCCGTGCTCCCCGGCGACGGTCCCGCCGAGCGAGAGCCCCAGGCGCATCAGCTCGTCGAAGGCACCCCAGGCCCGCCGTCGGGCCTCGTCGTCCCCGTGGGGGTAGACGATCGACGGGTGGAGGTTGCCGTCGCCGGCGTGGCCGCTCACCGGGATCGGCACGCCGAAGCGCTCGGACACCTCGGCGGCCCCCCGCACGTAGTCCCCGAGCCGGCCGATCGGCACGCAGACGTCCTCGGCGATTCGCGCGCCCAGCGCCTCCACGGCGGTGCTGAGCACGCGCCGACCCTGGAGCAGCAGATCCGCCTCCTGGCGGTCCTCGGCCACCGCGACCTCGAGCGCCCCGGCCGCCGTCAGCACCTCGCCGTAGCGCGCGACGTCCTCACCGGCATGACCAGGCCGGTCGGACTGGACGAGCAGCACCGCCGCCGCGTCCGCAGGGAAGCCGTAGTCGCCGAACGCCTGCACCGCCGTGATGCTCACGCGGTCGAGGATCTCGAGCAGCGACGGACGGTGCCGGTCGAGCCGGAGCGCCGCCACACCCCGCACGGCGGCATCGAGCGACCCGAACGTCGCGAGCGCCGTCAGTGCCGGGTCGGGTGCGGGCACCAGCCGGGTCACGACGCGCGTCACCACGCCGAGCGTCCCTTCCGACCCGACCAGGAGGCCGGTCAGGTCGTAGCCGGTGACGCCCTTGGCTGTCCGGTGCCCGGTCCGCATGACCTCGCCGCCGGGCAGGACCACGTCGAGGGCCTGCACCCAGTCCGCGGTCACGCCGTACTTGAGGCAGCACAGACCACCAGCGTTCGTGGCCACGTTGCCGCCGATGGTGCACGTCGCCGTCGAGGCCGGGTCGGGCCCGTAGAAGAGGCCCGCCTCCGCAGCGGCGGCCTTGAGTGCCGCGTTGACGACGCCCGGGCCGACGACGGCGATGCCCTCGAGCGGGTCCACCGTCTCGATGGCGTCCAGCGCCTCGACGTTGAGCACGATGCACCCCTCCGTGGCCCGCGCCCCGCCCACCCGTGACGTTCGCGCTCCCTGGGGCACCACCGGGGTGCCGGTGGCCTGCGCGTGCTCGAGCACCGCGACCACGTCGGCCACGTCACGGGCCCGCACGACCGTGTAGTCGGAGGGCACGTCACGCGCAGGTTCCCTGGGCGCGGGGCCGGCGTCAGCGGCATACGTCCGCTTGACGTCATCGTCCGTCACGACCCGGGACTGCACGCTGCGTGGGAAGGTGGCCACGCTCACAGGCTAGACTTGGCGCACAGGCGTTTGAGCCGTCATCAGCGGCGAGCCTCCGGAAGAACGGTCCCGGCCCGGCTGGGGCTCACTAGACCCGGACGGGTGGGCCCGTCACAGCCTGGACAAGAGTGGTCGTATGCCGCTGGGCTCGCTTCCCGTGAGCCGTGCGGTCCGCGGCAAGCGGGGTGGTACCGCGGCGGAGCCGGATGGCGATGTCGTCCTCGTGAACGACAGACACGAGCAGTCCCAAGCCACGCAGCAGCAGGAGACCACGACCCATGGTGTATCCGAAGGTCAGCACCGATCCGTCCGGCACGGCCACGAGCAGGGCCGGCGTCCCCTCGAGCCCGCGCTTCCCCGAGATCGAGGAGCGCGTCCTGAAGTACTGGGACGAGGACGGCACCTTCATCGCCTCCGTCGAGAACCGCGCGGCCGGTGAGAACGGCGCCAACGAGTTCGTGTTCTACGACGGGCCCCCCTTCGCCAACGGACTGCCCCACTACGGCCACCTGCTCACCGGGTACGTCAAGGACATCGTGCCGCGCTACCAGACGATGCGAGGCCGCCGCGTCGAGCGCCGGTTCGGCTGGGACACCCACGGCCTGCCCGCCGAGCTCGAGGCGCAGCGCCAGCTCGGGCTCAAGACCAAGCAGGACATCCTCGACCTCGGCATCGACACGTTCAATGACGCCTGCCGCTCGTCGGTGCTCAAGTACACGGGGGAGTGGCGGGAGTACGTGACCCGGCAGGCCCGGTGGGTCGACTTCGACCACGACTACAAGACGCTCGAGCCGGGCTACATGGAGTCGGTCATCTGGGCGTTCAAGACGCTCTACGACAAGGGCCTGGTCTACGAGGGCTTCCGCGTCCTGCCCTACTGCTGGAACGACCAGACGCCGCTGTCCAACCACGAGCTGCGGATGGACGACGACGTCTACAAGATGCGCCAGGACCCCGCGGTCACGATCGGCTACCGCCTGGAGACGGGTGAGCTGGCGCTCGTCTGGACGACGACCCCGTGGACCGTGCCGTCCAACATCGCGATGGCCGTCCACCCCGACATCGACTACGTCGTCGTCGAGTCCGAGTTCAGCGGGACCACGGAGCGCTACGTCATCGCCGAGGCCCGGCTCGGGTCCTACACGCGAGAGCTCGGTGACGACGCCGGCGACCGCGTGGTCCAGCGGCTCAAGGGGTCGGAGCTCGTCGGTCGCAGCTACACGCCGCCCTTCAGCTACTACCTCGGCCATCCCAAGGGCCACGTCGTCCTGCCCGCGGACTACGTCACGACCGAGGACGGCACCGGCCTGGTCCACATCGCCTCCGCCTTCGGTGAGGAGGACAAGGTGCTCACCGACGCCTTCGGCATCGACGTGGTCGTGCCGGTGGGGCCGGACGGGCGTTTCACCCACCCCATCGCCGAATACGAGGGCATGCACGTCTTCGACGCGAACGCCCACATCGTCGACCACCTCAAGGCCCGGACCCGCGGCGAGGGGGAGATGGGCAGCACCACGGAGGGCACGGTCCTGCTCCGCCGCGAGACCTACGACCACAGCTACCCGCACTGCTGGCGCTGCCGGGAACCGCTCATCTACATGGCCGTCTCCTCGTGGTTCGTCGAGGTGACCAAGATCAAGGAGCGGATGCTCGAGCTGAACCAGGAGATCGCCTGGACGCCGTCGCACATCAAGGACGGCCAGTTCGGCAAGTGGCTGGCCAATGCGAGGGACTGGTCCATCTCGCGAAACCGCTTCTGGGGCAGCCCGATCCCGGTGTGGAGGTCCGACAACCCGGCGTACCCGCGGATCGACGTCTACGGGTCGTTCGAGGAGCTCGAGCGTGACTTCGGCGTCGAGGTGACCGACCTGCACCGGCCCTTCATCGACTCGCTGACGCGCCCCAACCCAGACGACCCGACGGGGCAGTCGACCATGCGCCGCGTCGAGGACGTCCTCGACGTGTGGTTCGACTCCGGGTCGATGAGCTTCGCCCAGGTGCACTACCCGTTCGAGAACGCCGAGTGGTTCGAGCACCACTTCCCAGGGGACTTCATCGTCGAGTACATCGGCCAGACCCGGGGCTGGTTCTACACGCTCCACGTCCTCGCCACCGCCCTCTTCGACCGGCCCGCGTTCAAGTCCTGCATCAGCCACGGCATCGTCCTCGGCTCCGACGGCCAGAAGATGAGCAAGTCCCTGCAGAACTACCCCGACGTGACCGAGGTCTTCAACCGCGACGGCGCCGACGCGATGCGGTGGTTCCTGATGTCCTCGCCGATCCTGCGCGGGGGGAACCTCGTCGTCACCGAGCCCGGCATCCGCGACGGCGTCCGCCAGGTGATGATCCCGCTGTGGAACGCCTGGTCGTTCTTCGCGCTCTACGCCAACACGGCCCGCGGGGGCGCCGGCTACGAGGCCAAGCGGTCGACCGAGTCGACGGACGTCCTCGACCGGTACCTCCTGGCCAAGGTGCGCGAGTTCGTCGCCGAGATGACCGAGGAGCTCGACGACTACGAGATCGCGGCGGCGTGCGACACGATGCGCTCCTTCCTCGACGTCCTCACCAACTGGTATATCCGCCGCTCGCGGGACCGGTTCTGGGGTGGCGAGACGGAGGAGTCGCTCGCGGCGTTCGACACGTTGTGGACCGCGCTCGAGACGGTCACCCGCGCCATCGCGCCGCTCCTGCCCCTCACGACCGAGGAGATCTGGCGGGGCCTCACGGGCGAGCGGTCGGTGCACCTGACCGACTATCCCGACGCCGAGGAGCTGCCCGCCGACCACGAGCTGGTCCTGGCCATGGACCGGGCGCGCGAGGTCTGCTCGGTCGGGTCCAGCCTGCGCAAGGCCAAGGCGCTTCGGGCCAGGCTGCCGCTCACCGGCCTGACCGTGGTCGTCCCCGAGCCCGGCAAGCTCGAGCCGTTCCGCTCGATCATCCAGGACGAGCTCAACGTCAAGGGGATCACTTTCGTCGACGTCGAGACGGCCAGCCAGGCCGACTTCGGTGTCACCCAGCGCCTGACCGTCAACGCGCGCGCCGCCGGTCCCCGGCTCGGCAAGGACGTCCAGGCCGCGATCCGCGGCAGCAAGAGCGGCGACTGGTCGGTGACCCCGGAGGGCGTCGTCACCTCAGGGGGCCTCGCGCTCGTCGAGGGTGAGTACACGCTCGAGACCGTCGTGGCGGGGGAGGCCGGGGCCGACGCCACGGCTGCCACCGCTGCCACCCCTGCGCCGGCTGCCACAGCGATGCTGCCCGGCGGCGGCTTCATCGTCCTCGACACCCACGTCACCGCCGAGCTCGCCACCGAGGGTGTGGCCCGGGACCTCGTGCGTGCCGTCCAGCAGGCGCGCCGCGACTCGGGCCTGCACGTCAGCGACCGGATCAGCCTCACGATCCAGGGATCCCCCGAGGTCTTCGAGGCCACTGTCACCCACCGCGACCTGCTGGTCGCGGAGACCCTGGCCACCCAGTTCGCCTCAGCCGGCCCCGACCACCCGCTCAACGACGGCGTCGGGACCACCGTGACCGTGGGTGACGGCTTCCCGGCAACGATCGTGGTGGCCAAGGCATGACCGACATGGAGGCGACCGACATCCCCGACTCCGCCGGAGCCAGCTCTGCGGACATCGTCGTGCGCACCGCCGAGGGCAACGACCTCGACGCGGTCCTCAGCATCGGGCACCGCACCTGGCCGCTGATCCACGAGCCCATCGCCGGCCTCGACTACGTGGCCATGGGCCTGGCCAAGTGGTGGACGACCGATGTCGTCGCAGCCTCCATCCGCCAGGGGCGCACCCTGGTGGCCGAGCTGCAGGGCACCGTGGTCGGGATGGCGGCGTTCGGGACCCAGGATGACGGGTTCGTCCTGTGGAAGCTCTACGTGCTGCCGGAGCACCACGGCCGTGGGGTCGGTTCCGCCCTGATGGACGCCGTCGTCGACCGGGCCCGGGAGACGGGACACACCCGGATCACCGTCGCCTACCCCGACGGCAACGCCTACGCCGAGCGGTTCCACCGCGCGCACGGCTTCATCGAGACCCACCGTGAACCGTCCGGCTCGGGGTTGCCCGACACCGTGTGGATGGTCCGGGAGCTCGGGCACGAGGACGGCTTCGACGAGACCGTCACCAGCGACGACACCCCCGAGGGGGAGCACCGATGACCAGTCGGCCCGACGGTGCCGCCGAGCAGGCGGCGCGCAACCTCGAGGAGATGAAGCGCATGCGCGAGATCGAGGAGGCCATCCTCGCGCGCGCCCCCGAGAACGACATCGGTCCGTCCCTCGAGCGGATCGCCGCAGTCATGGAGCTCGCCGGCGACCCGCAGAAGACGTATCTCGTCATCCACCTCACGGGCACCAACGGCAAGACGTCGACGAGCCGGATGATCGACGCGATCCTCACGGAGACCGGCCTGTCCACCGGGCGCTTCACCTCACCGCACCTGCATGACCTCCGCGAGCGGATCAGCCTGTCCGGCAAGCCGATTCCTCGGGACAAGTTCATCGCCGCCTATGAGGACGTCGCCCCGCTCATCGAGCTCGTCGATGCCAGGTCCCTCGCCTCCGGCGGCCGACGGATGAACTTCTTCGAGGTCCTCGTCGCCATCGCCTTCGCGGCCTTCGCGGACGCGCCGGTCGACGTGGCCATCGTCGAGGTCGGGCTCGGCGGCTCCTGGGACGCGACCAACGTCGCCGACGGGAGCGTCGCCGTCGTCACGCCGATCGATCTCGACCACACCCACCTGCTCGGCGACGACGTCGTCGACATCGCTCACGAGAAGAGCGGGATCATCAAGGCCGGATCCGTCACGGTCTCCGGAATGCAGGACCCTGACGCCGCGGCCGTCCTCGCTGAGCGGGCTGCGGAGGTCGGCTCACCGCTGCGACTCGAGGGCGACAGCTTCGGCGTGCTCTCGCGCGAGGTCGCCCTCGGCGGCCAGCAGGTCAGCATCCGCGGCCTGGCCGGGGACTACCCAGACCTTTTCCTGCCGCTGCACGGCGCCCACCAGGCGAGCAACCTCGCCATCGCGGTCGCCGCCGTCGAGAGCTTCCTCGGTGGCGGCGAGCAAGCGCTCGACGCGGAGATCCTCTCGGCGGCGGTGGCCCGGATGACCTCGCCGGGTCGCCTCGAAGTGGTCCGCCGATCACCCACCGTCCTCGTCGACGCCGCACACAACCCGCACGGGGCCCGAGCGCTCGTCGCGGCCCTGGACGAGGCCTTCGCCTTCACCCGGCTCGTCGGACTGGTCGGCATCGTGGCCGACAAGGACGCAACAGCGATCCTCGAAACGCTCGAGCCGAGGCTCGACCACATCGTCATCACGCGCAGCTCGTCGCCCCGGGCCATGGCTCCCGCCAAGCTCGGCGCGCTCGCCGCCGAGATCTTCGGCGACTCCAGGGTCACCGTGGAGCGCAGCCTTCCCGACGCCCTCGACCGCGCGATCGCCCTGGCCGAGGAGGAGGGCCTCGGCGGCGGCGTCATCGTCACCGGTTCGGTCATCACCGCCGGCGAGGTCCGGTTGCTGCTCGGCATCACCGACGTGTGACGCGCTCCGAGCCGGGTGCGAACCGGGCGCGCCACAGTGCGGGAGGGCTGGGAGGCACGTCGCCTCCGGAGCGAGCCCAGCGGCATACGGACACGGGTTTGGCGGCCGGTCGACGCCACGTAGTCTGTGCGCCATGCACCCCGTCGTGAAGCTGGTCGTCATCCTGGCCGTCGTCGTGGTCATCGCCGTTCTCTACGGGCGCATCTTCGGTCGACGCGACGGCGAGCAGCGCTACGTCGGCCTGACCGACGCGGTGCGCACCAAGATCAGCCACGAGATCAGCGCCGGGCACAAGATCAACGCCGTCAAGATCTACCGCGAGGCGACCGGAGCCCCACTTCCCGACGCCAAGCGAGCCGTCGACTCGTGGTTCGTGCCCGGACAAGGACCCGGGGTCAGGGACGCCGCGGCATCCTGGACCGAGGGCAGGCTGACCGCCGAGGCACGCACGCGCATCAGCGAGCTCGTCCTCGCCGACCGTCGCGAGGACGCGATGGCCCTCTACGCCGAGGCGACCGGGGCCAGCGACTCCGAGGCGCAGGCGATCATCCGCTCGTGGGACACGACGCAGGACTACTGAGGACCGATCTGCGGATGCACCGTCTGGCCTTCTACGGGACCACCGGCACGTTCACCTGGCGCATGCTCGCCACTGTTCTCGTCGGTCAGTCCATCAGCGTCTTCTTCGGCGCCCTCGTCGCCCGCGCCCTGGCAGCGACCGGCCCCGACTCGGCCCGGTCGACCACCTACCTGCTCGTCGGCTCGGCCCTGGCCCTGCTCAGCGTCGTCGCGGCCGGACTGCTGCGACGACCGTACGGCGTGACCATCGGCTGGCTCGTCCAGGCGCTGACCCTCGCCAGCGCGCTCATCGTGCCGGCCATGGTCGTCGTCGGCGTCATCTTCCTCGTGCTCTGGGTGACCTGCCTCATCCTGGGCGGCCGGATCGTCGAGGCCCAGGCAGCCCGTGAGGCGGGCGGCGACGGCGTCGATAGGGTTGGCGAGTGACCATCGAACGCTCCCTCGTCCTCGTCAAGCCCGACGGTTTCCAGCGCGGCCTCACCGGTGAGGTCCTGCGCCGCATCGAGGCAAAGGGCTACACCCTCGTCGCCCTGTCCATCCTGACGCCGACCGTCGAGCAGCTGGCTGCGCACTACGCCGAGCACGAGGGGAAGCCGTTCTACGAGCCGCTCGTCGAGTTCATGAGCTCCGGACCAGTGGCGGCCGCCGTCATCGAGGGCCAGGACTGCGTCAAGGGCTTCCGCTCCCTGGCGGGTGCCACCAACCCCACCGACGCGGCACCCGGCACCATCCGTGGCGACCTCGGCCGGGACTGGGGGCTCAAGGTCCAGCAGAACATCGTCCACGGCTCCGACTCCACCGAGTCCGCCGCGCGGGAGATCGCCATCTGGTTCCCCGGGCTCTGACCACCGGGCCGAGCGGGAACGGGGCGAGCGGCGCGGGCAGGGCGAGCGGGACACCGCGAGGCCCTCGACCTCGAGGTCCACGATCCTGGCACCGGCACGGGGCACAATCCCGGTATGAGCCCGATCCCCGGACTGCGCCCCCTCGGGCGTGATCTGGCGATCGACCTCGGGACCGCCAACACCCTCATCCACGCCCGCGGACGCGGGATCGTGCTCAACGAGCCGTCCGTCGTCGCTGTGGAGGTCCACTCGGGCCGGCTGGTCGCGGCCGGGACGCAGGCCAAGGAGATGCTCGGCCGCGCGCCGGGGACCATCCGGGCGGTGCGGCCCCTGCGGGACGGCGTCGTGTCCGATGCCGACGAGGCCGAGCTGATGCTGCGGCTGTTCGTCGACCGGGTCCGCACCTCGCGCGTCGCCCGGCCGCGCATGGTCCTCTGCGTGCCCAGCGAGGTGACGGGGGTCGAACGCCGCGCCCTCGAGGACGCCGCCCTCCGGTGTGGCGCCCGCCGGGTCTACCTCATCGAGGAGCCGATGGCTGCGGCCATCGGCGCCGGCCTGCCGGTCCACGAGACGGCCGCCAGCATGGTGGTCGACATCGGTGGGGGAACCACCGACGTGGCCGTCATCAGCCTCGGCGGCATCGTCACGTCCGCGACGATCCGAGTCGCCGGGGACGAGGTGGATGCTGCCCTGATCAGCCACGTCAAGTCCGAGTACTCACTGCTGCTCGGGGAGAGCAGCGCCGAGGAGATCAAGCTGGCCGTCGGCTCCGTGTTTCCCCTGCGCCAGGAGCTGACGACGCGCGTGCGGGGACGCGACCTCGTGACCGGGCTGCCCAAGAGCGTCGAGATCGGCTCTGCCGAGGTGCGCCGCGCCATCGAGGGGCCGATCCTGCAGGTCATCGACCTGGTCCGCGCGACGCTTGACGTGTGCCCGCCAGAGCTCGCCGGCGACATCCTCGACCGCGGCATCACCGTGACCGGGGGTGGAGCACTGCTGCGCGGACTCGACGAGCGGATGCGCCACGAGCTCGGTGTGCCGGTGGTTGTGGCCGCCGACCCGCTCGACGCCTCGGTCCGCGGGGCCGGCCAGTGCGTCGACGAGTTCTCGAGCCTCGAGCGCGTCCTCGCGGTCAACCACAGGCACTGACGCCACCATGTCGCACCAGTCCAAGCGCCGCCTCTTCGGACTTCTCCTCGTCGCGACCCTCGCCCTCCTGGTGGGCGACCTGGCGGGCCATCCGGCTGCAGACGCCGTCCGATCGGCGTCCGGGACCGTGGTCGGCCCCGCACAGCGGTTCCTGGCCGGGGTCCGTCCCGACGACGTGGCCGAGCTGGCCGCCGAGAACGCTCGACTGCGCACCGAGACCGACCGCCTCGCGCGCGAGGTCGAGGTGCTGAGACAGACGAAGGAGCTCGTCGGGGCGGGCGCGATGACGCGCCGGACCGCGGTCATCGGGCAGGTCGTCGCCACCGAGATGAGCGGTGTCGGAGGAAGATCCTTGACCCTCGACGTCGGCGCGCAGGACGGCGTCGCCGTCAACTCGACGGTCGTCAACGCTGCCGGCCTCGTCGGACGGGTGGTCTCCGTCTCCCCGTGGACCAGCGACGTCCAGCTGCTCGGTGCCGCGCAGTCCGTCGTGGCCGTCCGGATCGGGGAGCGAGGACTGCTGGGCACGGTGGCGCCGGTCCCCGCCGGTGGGGGAGCAGACGACCCCACGCACCTTGCGCTCTCGATGGCGCAGCCCGGTGTTCCCGGCGTCGGTGACGTCGTGAGGACCCTCGGCAGCGTCGGCGGCCGCCCGTACGCCGCGGGGATCACCGTCGGCCGCGTGGTCTCCGTGCAGACCACTCCCGGCCGCGACACGGTGACGGGACGCGTGGCGCCGGCCGTCGACCGTGAGACCGTCGACGTCGTCGCCGTGCTCCTCCCGGATCCGCGGGCCGAGCCGCGCCCCGTCGTCGGCGAGGGCGCGGGACAGGTGGCTGAGGCGGGATGAGGCTCTCGCTGCTCGGGATCCTTCGCGCGGGCTACGTCCTCGGCGCCGCGCTGGTGATGACGACGTTGCTGCCCCGGCTCGGGGTGCCGGCTCCCTTCGTGCCTGACCTCGTGCTCATCGGAGTCGTGGCGAGCGCGGTCCTTCGCGGTCCGCTCCACGGGGCCCTCGTCGGGATCGCGGCCGGCTGGGTGCTCGAGCTGGTGCCCCCGGTGGGTGCGCCGCTCGGCCTGGTCGCGGTGACCCTGATGCTCGCCGGCGCCGTGGCGGGGGCGTTCCGGCGGACCTCCGCGGGATCGCTGACCAGGCCCGTGGCGGCTCTCGGGGCCGCGTCCGTGGTCGTCCTCGCGGGCCGGGCTGCGTCGGCTGTCGCGGCGGAGGGCGCCGTCGACCCGGTGGCGGCCGGCACGACGTTGGCCGCCACCCTTGTCGTCGGGGTGGTCGTCGTCCCGGCCATGCTGGCCGTCGACCGCGCCCTGGTGCGCAGGCGGCTCGGCTGACATGCGGCGATCCGGACGTCACAGTGGGGGGTGGGTGTCGGTCGCGCTCCTCGGCTCGCTCTTCGTGCTGCTGGTGGGCCGCCTCGGGCACGTGCAGCTCATCGAGGGTCCGCCCTCCGCGCAGGCGGCGGCCGGCCTGACCACTCGAGTCGTCACCGAGCACGCGACCCGGGGGTCGATCCTCGACCGCGACGGCCGCGAACTCGTCACCAACCGCTACACCACCACGGTCACTGTCCCCAGGTCGGTCCTGCTGGACGCGCCCGACGGTGGGCGGTCGCTCGTCGCCGCGGTGGCCACAGCTCTGCGGAGGCCGTTCGCGGACCTGTGGGGCAAGACCATGCTGTGCGGGACGACCGGCGCCCCAGCCGCACCAGCCTGCTTCAACGGCTCACCGTACGTCCCCATCCCGCTCGCCACGGACGTCGAGCCCCGTCGGGCGCTCAGCCTGCTCGAGCGTCCGGAGGCCTTCCCGGGGATCGGGGTGGCGGCCGAGCCCTCCCGCGACCATCCGCTCGCACGCGGCCTCTCCGCCGCCCACCTCGTCGGCTACGTGGCGCGTCCCACCGCCGCGGAGGTACAGGCGAGCGCAGGCTCGATCGACGACGAGGACCTGCTCGGGCGGGCAGGGCTCGAGGCAGCGTACGACGAGCAGCTGCGCGGCACGAACGGTCGCACCACGGTCTCCATCGACCCGCGCGGAGCCGTCACGGCCACCCTGTCGTCGGTGCCGCCGACACCCGGGCTCGACCTGCTGACCCACATCGACGCCGACATTCAGGGGTCCACCGAACGGGCCCTCGCCAGAGCCGTGAGCCGCGCTCGCGCCCAAGGACACACCGCGGACTCCGGCGCTGCGGTCGTGATGGACGTGACGACCGGCGCCATCGTCGCGGCGGCCAGCCACCCGACCTACGACCCGGGACTGTTCGTCGGCGGGATCACGGCCGACGAGCTGCGCCGCCTGACGAGCGAGAAGGCCGGGGCCGCGCTCCGCTCCCGAGTCATCGCCGAGACCTACCCACCCGCATCGACCTTCAAGGTCATCTCGGTGCCCGCCGCCGTCTCCGCCGGGGCCTCCCTCAGCGGCAGGTACAACTGCACCCCGAGCTACCGCATCGGCGACCACGTGTTCAACAACTACGAGTCGAGGGGCTACGGGCCGATCGACCTGCACCGCGCGCTGGTGGTCTCGTGCGACACCGTCTTCTACCGGCTCGCCCACCGCTCCTGGGTGGCGCAAGGGGGCATCTCCGCGCCGGTGACGCGGGTCGACCCGTTCGTGGCCATGGCCCGCTCCTTCGGACTCGGCCGAGCGACCGGAGTGGACCTGCCCGGTGAGGTGACCGGCACGATCCCGGACCGTCGATGGAAACGCGACTACTGGGAGGCGACGAGGGAGCAGACCTGCCGACGTGCCCGGACGGGCTACCCCGAGCTCCGGCGCGGCGACCGGGAGCGCGCGGCCTATCTCACCCGGCTGGCCAAGGAGAACTGCTCCAGCGGCTACCAGTACCGCGCCGGCGACGCCGTCAACCTGTCGATCGGCCAGGGCGACCTCGCCGTCACACCGATCCAGATGGCCGTCGTCTTCGCCGCCGTCGCCAACGGCGGCACCGTCTGGCAGCCACAGGTCGCCGCCGGGTTCCGTTCCAGCGCCGGCGTGGTCACACACATCCCGCCGCGGGCGGTGAGTCGCGTCCCCGTGTCGCGCACCGTCCTCGCGTATGTCCGGCGGGCCCTGGCGGACGTGACCCGGCCCGGGGGGTCGGCGGGGTCGGCGTTCTCCGGCTTCCCGCAGGGGGCCTACCCCGTGGCGGGCAAGACCGGCACGGGCGAGGTCTTCGGGGAGGAGGCGACGGCGTGGTTCGCCGGCTTCGGCCCGACGACTCGGCCCAGGTACGCCGTGGTCGTCGTGATCAGCCAGGGGGGCTCGGGCTCTCGCGTCGCCGCGCCGGCCGTGCGCGATATCTTCGATGCGCTCCGCCGCGACCGGTGATGTCCGACTCCCGGAGGATGGTCATGTGGACGACTACCTGAGATCTGATACCCGGGTCCTCGACGCCCTGGACCGGGCGTGGGACCGCAGCCGGGTGGGGCTGTCGACACGCGTGGGCCGCCTGCGCTCTCGCCTCTTCCTGGTGCTCCAGTGCGCGCTCGCCGCGGGCGCCGCCTGGTGGGTCGCGAGCGACGTGCTGGCCCATCCGACCCCGTTCTTCGCCCCCATCGTCGCGGTCGTCTGTCTCGGCATCTCCTACGGCCAACGGCTGCGCAGGGTCGTGGAGGTCGCGGTCGGCGTCGCGGTCGGTGTCTTCACGGCGGACGTCTTCGTCAGCGTCGCTGGCACCGGCGGGTGGCAGATTGCCGTCGTCGTGCTGGTCGCGATGACGCTCGCGCTGCTGGTCGGTGGCGGACCGATCCTCGTCACGCAGGCAGCAGTCCAGGGAATCGTCGTCGCGGCGCTCGCCCCGACCCCGGGGCAGGCCTTCGTCCGGTGGACCGACGCGCTCGTCGGCGGCGGTGTGGCCCTCGTCGCCGCAACGGTGGCTCCGCAGGCGCCGCTGCGACGGCCGCGGGTGGCGGCGGCCGAGGTGGCCCGCAAGATCAGTGAGCTGCTCCGGCGCGCGGCGGCAAGCGTCCGGGACGGAGACGTCGAGGCCGCCGCCGAGGTCCTCGCCTCCGCGCGAGAGACCGAGACGCTGTTGCGCGAGCTGCGCACGGCGGCGGACGAAGGGCTCTCCGTGCTGCACAGCTCGCCGTTCTCGCGACGCCAGGCCGTCGGCGTGCGGAAGATGGCGGACCTGATCGACCCGCTCGACCTCGCCATGCGCAGCACCCGTGTCCTGGTGCGCAAGGTCACCGTGGTGGTCGGGCGCGGGGAGCAGCTGCCCCCGGGCTACCGAGACGCCATCGACGAGCTGGCCGACTCGGCCGAGGTCATCGCGCGGGCGCTCGCCGAGAACGCGAGCCCCGAGATCGGCCGCAAGGCGGTGCTCGGTGTGGCGGTCGCGACCTCGCACCTGCCCCGCACCGACAACCTCGTCACCGAGACCGTGCTCGCCCAGCTGCGCTCGGTCGTCGTCGACCTGCTGCAGGTCACCGGGCTCGACGTCGACGAGGCGATCGCCGCCCTGCCGCGAGAGCGCCCCCGCGACTGAGCCCCGGCGCCGCCGGGTCTCGTGCCGTTGGCGGACAGGACCGTGGTCGCCAGATGCGCCCCGATAGGCTGTCGCCCATGGCTGATTTCGATGTCGTTGTGCTCGGTGCCGGACCCGGAGGCTACGTCGCGGCAATCCGCGCGGCCCAGCTCGGCAAGAAGGTTGCCGTCGTTGAGAAGCAGTACTGGGGTGGTGTCTGCCTCAACGTCGGCTGCATCCCCAGCAAGGCGCTGCTGCGCAACGCGGAGATCGCGCACATCATCACGCACGAGAAGAAGACCTTCGGCATCGAAGGTGACGCGACGATGTCCTTCGGGACGACGCACGCGCGCAGCCGCAGCGTCGCGGAGGCGAGCGCCAAGGGCGTCCACTACCTGATGAAGAAGAACAAGATCGAGGAGGTCGACGGCTGGGGCACGATCACCAGCGCCACCTCGATGGACGTCGCGCTCAACGACGGCTCCACGCGCTCGATCAGCTTCGACACCCTCATCATCGCCACCGGTGCCGTGGTGCGCATGCTTCCCGGGATGCAGGTGAGCACCAACGTCGTCACCTACGAGGAGCAGATCCTCGACGCCACCCTTCCCAGCTCGATCATCATCGGCGGCTCCGGCGCGATCGGTGTCGAGTTCGCCTACGTCCTCAAGAACTTCGGCGTCGACGTGACCATCGTCGAGTTCCTCGACCGGATGGTCCCGACCGAGGACGCGGACGTGTCGAAGGAGCTGTTCAAGCAGTACAAGAAGCTCGGCGTGAAGGTCATGCTCTCGACGGCCGTCCAGAACGTCGAGGACACCGGCTCCGGCGTCCGCGTCACGGTGAAGCCGGCCGCCGGGGGCGACGAGCAGGTCCTCGAGGCGGACAAGTTCCTCGCGGCGTTCGGCTTCGCGCCCCGGACCGAGGGCTACGGCCTCGAGAGCCTCGGTCTGAAGATGAGCGACCGCGGAGCCATCGAGGTCGACGGACGGTGCCGCACCAGCGTTCCGAGCGTCTACGCCATCGGCGACGTGACCGGCAAGCTCATGCTGGCGCACACCGCCGAGGCCATGGGCGTCGTGGCCTCCGAGACGATCGGCGATGCCGAGACGATGGAGCTCAACTACGACATGATCCCGCGGGCGACGTTCTGCCAGCCCCAGATCGCGTCCTTCGGCTACTCCGAGGCGCAGGCCAAGGAGAAGGGCTACAACGTCAAGACGGCGAGCTTCCCGTTCTCTGCGAACGGCAAGGCCCGTGGGATGGCCGAGGGCGTCGGCTTCGTCAAGATCGTCGCGGACGCAGAGCACAACGAGCTCCTCGGCGCCCACATGATCGGCCCTGAGGTGACCGAGCTGCTCCCTGCGCTGACCCTGGCGCAGCAGTGGGACCTCACCGCCGACGAGGTGGCCCGCAACGTCTTCGCCCACCCGACCCTCAGCGAGGCGATGAAGGAGGCCGTCGAGGGCATCGTCGGCCACATGATCAACCTCTGACTCCAGACGATTCGGCCGTATGCCGCTGGGCTCGGCCCCGCTCCGACGTCACGTCAGAGCGGGGCCGAGCCCAGCGTCGCGTGTGCACTCCGCCGGCATTCAGCCGCCGGACGGCTCGGCCACCTCGGCTCGGTCGACCTGGTCGTCGAGGTACGCCAGGGTGGCGGTGACGAGGAGTGGGTCGAGGCGCGTGTCGCCGGCCCGA
Organism: Intrasporangium sp. DVR; assembly: GCF_040365325.1. Taxonomy (NCBI): domain Bacteria; kingdom Bacillati; phylum Actinomycetota; class Actinomycetes; order Micrococcales; family Intrasporangiaceae; genus Intrasporangium; species Intrasporangium sp. DVR. The sequence continues at coordinate 156,523 of NZ_BAABZW010000015.1, forward strand.
ACCCGTTCGGCGAGAGCCCGTCGCATCCGTGGTTCCCAGAACTTCTTCACGTGTGTCGCGACCGCGGTGGCTGCCTCGTCGGCGGGCAGGTGGCGCATCGCGCGGGCGATGTCGTTGCCCAGGCGGATCTCCGGGGGCAGTCCGGCGCTCACCGCGACCCCACTGCTTCGGCAGCCTGGGCGACTGCCTCGTCGCCGGCATTCGCGACACCGACCTGCACGGCCGTCACCTTGTACTCCGGGCAGTTCGTCGCCCAGTCGGAGTTCTCCGTGGTGACGACGTTGGCCCCGGTCACCGGGTGGTGGAAGGTCGTGTAGACCACTCCGGGCTGCATCCGCTCGGACACGAGGGCGTGCAGGCTCGTCGTGCCGACCCGGCTCGTCAGCTCGACCCGGTCGCCGGTGTGGATGCCGCGGACCTCGGCGTCGGCGGGGTGGATCTCGAGGACGTCCTCGGGGTGCCAGGTCTCGTTGGCGGTGCGGCGGGTCTGCGCGCCGACGTTGTACTGCGTCAGGATCCGCCCCGTGGTGAGGATGAGCGGGTAGCGACGACTCGTCGTCTCGGTCGTGGGCACGTAGACGGTGGGAATGAGCTTGCCCTTGCCGCGGACGAACTCGTCGACGTGCATGGTCGGGGTCCCGTGCGGTGCCCTGTCGTTGACGGGCCACTGCATGCTTCCCTCGGCGTCGAGGCGGGCGAACGACACGCCGGCGAACGTCGGTGTGGTCGCGGCGATCTCGTCCATGATCGCCGCCGCATCGGGGTAGGACATCGGGAAGCCCATCGCCGTGGCGATGTCGCAGACGATCTGCCACTCGTGCTTGCCCGTCCGGGGCGGCAGCACGGGCCGCACGCGGTTGAGGCGCCGCTCGGCGTTGGTGAACGTGCCGTCCTTCTCGAGGAAGGACGTGCCCGGCAGGAAGACGTGGGCGTACTTCGCCGTCTCGTTGAGGAACAGGTCCTGCACCACGACGAGCTCCATCGAGGTCAGGGCTTCGCGGACGTGGTTGAGGTTGGGGTCGGACTGCGCAATGTCCTCACCGTGGACGAACAGGCCCTTGAACGTGCCGCCGATGGCGGCGTCGAACATGTTGGGGATCCGCAGGCCAGGCTCCGGGTCGAGGGCCAGGCCCCACAGCGACTCGTAGATGCCGCGCACGTCGTCGAGGCCGATGTGGCGGTAGCCAGGCAGCTCATGTGGGAAGGAGCCCATGTCGCAGGAGCCCTGCACGTTGTTCTGGCCGCGCAAGGGGTTGACCCCGACTCCCTCCCGGCCGATGTTGCCGGTGAGCATGGCGAGGTTGGCCATGCCCATGACCATGGTCGAGCCCTGGCTGTGCTCGGTGACTCCGAGGCCGTAGTAGATCGCGGAGTTCGGACCGGCTGCGTAGAGCCGTGCGGCCGCACGGACCTGGGCGGGGTCGAGGCCGGTGGCTCCTGCTGTCGCCTCGGGGGAGTTCTCCTCGCCGGCGATGAACTCGAGGTACTCGTCGACGTTCTCACAGCGAGCGCGCATGAACGGCTCGTCGTGCAGTCCCTCGGTCACGATGGTGTGAGCCATCGCGTTGATGAAGGCGACGTTGCTGCCGGGGAGCAGCGGCAGATGGTGGCTGGCCTCGACATGGGGCGAGCGGACCAGGTCGATGCGCCGCGGGTCGGCGACGATGATCCGGGCACCCTCGCGCAGCCGCCGCTTCATCCTCGACGCGAAGACGGGGTGCGCGTCCGTCGGGTTGGCCCCGATGAGCAGCATGACGTCACAGTCGTCGACCGACTTGAAGTCCTGGGTGCCGGCCGAGGTGCCGAAGGTCTGGTTCAGGCCGTAGCCGGTGGGGGAGTGGCACACGCGCGCACACGTGTCGATGTTGTTGTTGCGGAAGGCGGCCCGGACCATCTTCTGGACGACGTACACCTCTTCGTTGGTGCAGCGCGACGACGAGATGCCGCCCACCGAGCCGATCCCGTGTCGGCTCTGGATGTCCTTGAAGCCATCAGCGATTCGCGCGATGGCCTCGTCCCAGGAAGCAGTGCGCCACCGGTCGTGGATCGTGTCGCGCACCATCGGCTCCAGCTGACGGTCGCGGTGGGACGCGTAGCCGTAGGCGAACCGTCCCTTGACGCAGGAGTGACCCTCGTTGGCCCCACCCGCCTTGCTGGGCATCATCCGCACGACGCGGGTGTGGTCACCGCTGCCCTGCACCTCGGCCCGGAAGGAGCAGCCGACGCCGCAGTAGGCGCAGGTCGTGTCGACCGACCGGGTCGGCATGCCGAGCTCGATGACCGACTTCTCCGTGAGGGCGTCGGTGGGGCAGGCCTGGACGCAGGCGCCGCAGGAGACGCACTCGGACTCGAGGAAGCTCGGTGCCCCACTCGCGGAGATGCGCGAGTCGAACCCGCGACCCTCCACCGTGAGGGCGAAGGTGCCCTGGGTCTCGGCGCAGGCGCGGACACACCGGGAGCAGACGATGCACGCCTTCGGGTCGTAGGTGAAGTAGGGGTTCGACTCGTCCGCTTGGTCGGACAGGTGGTTGGCTCCGCCCAGCCCGTAACGGACCTCGGCCACGCCGACCTCCCGAGCCAGTCCCTGCATCTCGCAGTTGCCGCGGGCGCAGCCTGGACAGTCGGCAGGGTGGTCCGAGAGGTAGAGCTCCATGACGCCCCGTCGCACCTGGCGCACCTGCTCGCTCTGGGTGGAGACGACCATGCCGTCGGCGCACGGCGTCGTGCACGAGGCGGGGGTTCCCTTGGCCCCGTCGATCTCGACGACGCAGAGCCGGCACGATCCAAACGCCTTGAGGGTGTCGGTGGCGCAGAGCTTGGGGATCTCGATCCCGGCCTCCTTCGCCGCGCGGAGCACGGAGGTCCCGGGGGCCACGTCGACCGCCACACCGTCGATGACGACACGTGCCGAGCGGGTGCCCGGCACCGGAGGCGTGCCGAGGTCCGGCTCGGGGGAGTACGTCTGCGGGGTGAGGAAGGTGGTCATGAGGTCCTCCTGTCGAAGTCCTCCGCGAAGTGTCGGATCGCGCTCTGCACGGGCATCGGGGTGAGGCCGCCCATGGCGCACAGGGAGCCCTTGGTCATCGTCGTGCACAGGTCGTCGAGGAGCAGCAGGTTCCGGTCCCGTTCCGAGCCGGCGATGATCCGGTCGATCGTCTCGACGCCGCGCTGCGACCCGACCCGGCACGGCGTGCACTTGCCGCACGACTCCTTGGCGCAGAACTCCATCGCGAAGCGAGCCATCCGGGCCGCGTCGAAGGTGTCGTCGAAGACGACCACCCCGCCGTGCCCCAGCATGCCGCCGGCCTCCAGGAGCGCTTCGTAGTCCATCGCGACGTCGAGGGCGTGCTCAGGCAGGTAGGCGCCCAGGGGACCGCCGACCTGCACGGCGCGGAGAGGGCGCCCGGAAAGGGTGCCGCCCCCGAAGTCCTCCACGAGCTCACGCAGGGATACCCCGAAGTCCGTCTCGACGATGCCGCCCTGGCGGATGTTGCCAGCAAGCTGGAAGACCTGCGTCCCGCGGGAGCGCCCAGATCCCAGGGCAGCGTAGGCCGCGCCGCCGTCAGCGAGGATCATCGGCACGGCGGCGAAGGTGAGCACGTTGTTGACCACCGTGGGCCGGCCGAAGAGACCTTCGATGGCCGGGATGGGCGGCTTGGCCCGCACCTCGCCACGCCGACCCTCGAGCGACTCGAGCATCGAGGTCTCCTCGCCGCAGATGTAGGCGCCGGCGCCGAGGCGGACGAACAGGTCGAAGGTCAGGTCGCTGCCCTGGATGCGCTCACCGAGCCAGCCGTGGGCGTAGGCGACGTCGATGGCCCGGCGGAGCGTCGCGGCCGCAGCAGGGTACTCGGACCGGCAGTAGATGTAGCCCTCGCGTGCGCCGACGGCGTGGGCCGCGATGAGCATTCCCTCGATCAGGGTGAAGGGGTCACCCTCTGCCAGCATCCGATCGGCGAAGGTGCCGCTGTCGCCCTCGTCGAGGTTGCAGCACACGAACTTGACGTCGGCCGACGCGTCGAGGACCGTCCGCCACTTGATGCCCGTGGGGAAGCCGGCGCCGCCACGGCCGCGCAAGCCGGATGCGGTGACCTCCTCGACCACCTCGGAGGGGTCCAGCTCGAGGGTACGGCGCAGCCCGAGCCAACCGCCGTGGGCCTCGAACTCGCCGATGCTGGTCGGCTCGATGACCCCGACCCTGCGGAACGACACCCGTCGCTGCCGGGCCAGCCAGGGGTGCTCGTCGACGACGCCGATGCACGCACCGACGTCTGCTCCCGACAGCATCCCCTCGGCGAGGAGTCCTGCGACGACGCCCGGAGTCACGTTGGGGTAGCCGACGCGACCCTGCGGGCCCTCGACCTCGACGAGCGGCTCGAGCCACAGCATCCCGCGCGACCCGGTGCGGACGACGCGAACCCCGTCGTGGGCGGCCAAGGCCTCAGCCACGGCGTCCGCCCCGACCGCGACGGCGCTGGAGTCCGCGGGGACGTAGACGGTAGTGCGAGCGTCGCTCATGGGAGCAGTCATCGGACCCACTCCTCACTCAGGGCGAGCAGTCGTTCGCGCGAGAGCCTCCCGTGCAGTCGCCCGTCGACCATCCCCGACGGGCCGAGGGCGCAGTTGCCCAGGCAGAAGACCTCGTCGACCTCGACGTCGTCGCGCTCAGCGAACTGCTCGCGTGCCTCGGCGTGCAGCCGCTCGGCCCCCACGGCCTGGCAGGCCTCCGCCCGACACAGCTGCACGGTGTGTGCGGGCGCGGGCTCGGTGCGGAAGTCCTTGTAGAAGGACACGACGCCGTGGACGTCGGCCATCGACAGGTTGAGCACATCGGCAATGGTCTCCACGTCCTGACGCTCGATGTGACCCAGCTCGGTCATGACCGCGTGGAGGACGACCATGAGGGCACCTCGGTCCGTGGCGTGCTGCTCGCTGAGCCGGCGCACCGTCTCGGTCCGTCGGAGGTCCAGCCCGCTCTCCGGGCTCGTCGCGTGCGTCATCGTGCTCCCGTCGTTGGGTTCCTCCTGAGTCTATGAAGGTCCGGACCAAATGGCACCGGGGCCCCCGGTGCTCGGTGCGCCACGACGCGGGACATGGAGACGCCCCCGCCGGAGCGGGGGCGTCTCCACGTCGATGTGCGAGCTGTTAGTACCAGAACTTCCGACCACCGACTGCACGGCCAGTGGCCCCGAGGATCCAGAGGATCACACCGATCACGATCAGGATGACCCCGATCGTAGCGAGGATGCTGAGACTCTTAACGAGCAAGCCGATGAGCAGCAGGATGAGTCCGAGGATGATCATGTGGCGCTTCGCTCCTTTTGAATTGGTGCCCCGAGCACCGTCCACGTACCCGCGCCCTCACGCATACAAACAGCGTCACTTCCACCCTCCCGTGGCCAACCCGGCGCGCCCGGCCGTCACCGCGTCCGACGGCCGGGCGGAGCCCGCCTCGTGCCCACGGGCGACGGGGCGACCGGCGACGATTAGGGCAGGTGGGAGGCCCGCTGTTAGGCTTGGCGATGCCGTTTGACCGGCCGCGGAGAGAGAGCGCCCAGGTGGACATGCCCTGGTGCACCGCGCAACGAGAAGAGAAGGAGTCGGTCGTCCATGCCATTGGAAGCTGACGTGAAGAAGCAGATCATGGCCGAGTACGCCACGAAGGACGGCGACACCGGCTCCCCCGAGGTGCAGATCGCGATGCTGACGCAGCGCATCAAGGACCTCACCGAGCACGCTCGGACCCACAAGCACGACCACCACAGCCGTCGTGGTCTCCTGCTGCTCGTCGGCCGCCGCAAGCGCATGCTGCGCTACCTCGAGGCGACCGACATCGAGCGCTACCGTGCGCTGATCAAGCGACTCGGCCTGCGTCGATGAACACGTGACGAAAGGCGGTCACCGCAGTCCTGCGGTGACCGCCTTTCGTCGTAGGTGAGGCGACCCGGCCCCGTCGCCGGGAGCCGCACCGGATGGAAAACCCCGCACACAACGACGATGTGCGTGGGCACGAAGAGAGAAAGAAAGCGAGGGCCCATTACATGGAGGGTCCAGACATCACCTTCACCGAAGCCGTCATCGACAACGGCAGCTTCGGCACCCGCAAGATCCGGTTCGAGACCGGACGCCTGGCCAAGCAGGCCGGCGGAGCCGTCGTCGCGTACCTCGACGAGGACACGATGATCATGTCGACGACGTCCGCGGGCAAGACGCCCAAGGACCAGTTCGACTTCTTCCCCCTCACCGTTGACGTCGAGGAGCGGATGTACTCCATCGGCCGCATCCCCGGCTCGTTCTTCCGCCGCGAGGGCCGCCCGACCACCGACGCGATCCTCACCTGCCGGCTCATCGACCGGCCGCTGCGCCCGACCTTCAAGAAGGGGCTGCGCAACGAGGTCCAGGTCATCATCACGGTGTTCGCCCTGAACCCCGACCACCAGTACGACGTGCTCGCCATCAACGCCGCGAGCGCCTCGACGCAGATCTCCGGCCTGCCCTTCTCCGGCCCCATCGGCGGTGTGCGGGTCTCGCTCATCGACGGCCAGTGGGTCGCGTTCCCGAACTTCTCGGACATCGAGCGGTCGGTCTTCGACATGGTCGTCGCCGGCCGCGTCGTGTCTGGTCCCGGTGGCGACGACGTCGCGATCATGATGGTCGAGGCGGAGTCCACCGACTCCACCTGGAACCTCGTCAAGAACGAGGGGAAGCAGGCGCCGACCGAGGAGGTCGTCGCCGAAGGGCTCGAGGCGAGCAAGAAGTTCATCAAGGCCCTCTGTGAGGCCCAGTCCGAGCTCGCGGCGAAGGCCGCCAAGCCAGTCGAGGACTTCCCGGTCTTCCTCGACTACGAGGACGACGTCTACGCCGCGGTCGAGGCCGCCGTCTCCGACGACACCGCCGCCGCGCTGACGATCGCGGGCAAGGCCGAGCGCGAGGGTCGGCTGGACGAGCTCAAGGCCTCCGTCAAGGCCCAGCTCGCCGAGCAGTTCGACGGTCGCGAGAAGGAGGTCTCGGCTTCGTTCCGCGCGCTGCAGAAGAAGCTGGTCCGCCAGCGCATCCTGCGCGACAAGGTCCGCATCGACGGCCGTGGCCTCGCCGACATCCGCGCCCTCGGCGCCGAGGTCGAGGTGCTGCCGCGCGTGCACGGCTCGGCGATCTTCGAGCGGGGCGAGACCCAGATCATGGGTGTCACGACGCTCAACATGCTCAAGATGGAGCAGCAGCTCGACACGCTGTCGCCGCAGACGCGCAAGCGCTACATGCACAACTACAACTTCCCGCCCTACAGCACGGGTGAGACGGGCCGGGTCGGCTCGCCGAAGCGTCGCGAGATCGGCCACGGTGCCCTCGCGGAGCGCGCCCTGATGCCGGTGCTGCCGACGCGTGAGGAGTTCCCCTACGCGATCCGTCAGGTGTCCGAGGCCCTCGGCTCCAACGGCTCGACGTCGATGGGCTCGGTGTGCGCCTCGACGCTGTCGCTGCTCAACGCCGGCGTGCCGCTGCGCGCCCCGGTCGCGGGCATCGCGATGGGTCTCGTGTCCGACGAGGTCGACGGTGAGACGCAGTACGCCGCGCTGACCGACATCCTCGGCGCGGAGGACGCCTTCGGCGACATGGACTTCAAGGTCGCCGGCACCAAGGAGTTCGTCACCGCGATCCAGCTCGACACCAAGCTCGACGGCATCCCGGCGAACGTCCTCGCCGGCGCGTTGACCCAGGCGCGCGACGCTCGCCTGCACATCCTGGACGTCATGGCCGAGGCCATCGACGTGCCCGACGAGATGAGCCCGTTCGCTCCTCGGATCATCACGGTCAAGGTGCCGGTCGACAAGATCGGTGAGGTCATCGGCCCGAAGGGCAAGATGATCAACCAGATCCAGGACGACACGGGCGCCGACATCTCCATCGAGGACGACGGCACGGTCTTCATCGGCGCGGTCGACGGCCCGTCGGCCGAGGCGGCGCGGGCGGCGATCAACGCGATCGCCAACCCGACGATGCCCGAGGTCGGCGAGCGCTTCCTCGGCACGGTGGTCAAGACGACGACGTTCGGCGCGTTCGTCTCGCTCCTGCCCGGCAAGGACGGCCTGCTGCACATCTCCGAGGTGCGCAAGCTCGTCGGCGGCAAGCGGATCGACAACGTCGACGACGTCGTCAAGGTCGGTCAGAAGATCCAGGTCGAGCTCAAGGAGATCGACCCGCGCGGCAAGCTCTCGCTCGCCGCGGTCCTGCCCGAGGGCGAGCAGTCGGACGGCGCGTCCGACAACGCCGAGCAGGCCGAGGCCCCGGCTGACGCCTGATCGTCCAGCACAGGTTCGTGGCCCGTCGCCCCTCGTGGGTGGCGGGCCACACCCTTGTGACCGTATGCCGCTGGGCTCGCTCCCGATCGAGAGAGCCGTTCGCGACACCCAGCCACCCACCCACCCACCCACCCACCCACCCACTCGATCGAGAGAGCAGTTCGCGACACGCGACGTGCTCTCTGGGTGGCCGTCGATAGGGTTTGGGTCGTGACGGACATCAAGGTGGCGGTGATCGGTGCGAGCGGCCGGATGGGATCAGAGGCGGTCAGGGCGGTCGAGGCGGCGGACGGGCTGCGGCTGGTCGGCGCCTATGGCTCCGGTGACGACCTCGGCGACCTCGCCGGCGCCGACGTCGCGGTCGAGCTGACCGTTCCCGCCGCGTCGCCGGGCAACGTCGCGCACTGCGTCGAGCGAGGCATCCACGTCGTCGTCGGGACCACCGGGTGGGACGACGCCCGGCTCTCTGCACTGAAGGACCAGCTCGATGCCGCGCCGCCCTCGAGCTCCGGCACCGGAGTCGGGGTGCTCATCGCTCCGAACTTCGCCATCGGTGCTCTCCTGATGATGTCGTTCGCCGCCAAGGCCGCTCCGTACTTCGAGTCGGTCGAGGTCATCGAGCTGCACCACCCGAACAAGGTCGACGCGCCCTCCGGCACCGCCGCCCGGACTGCGGGCCTGATCGCCACCGCTCGTGAGGAGGCCGGGCTCCCGTCGGTGCCCGACGCCACCACGCACGATCCCGACGGCGCTCGCGGAGCTGAGCTCAGCGGCATCCGGGTTCATTCGGTTCGGCTGCGTGGGCTCGTCGCCCACCAGGAGGTGCTCTTCGGCAACGTCGGCGAGCAGCTGACCATCCGGCACGACTCCTTCGAGCGCGCTTCCTTCATGCCGGGCGTCATCGCCGCGGTCCGCGCGGTGGCCGACCACCCGGGCCTCACGGTGGGCCTGGAGAAGTACCTCGGCCTCGACTGACACGTAGGTGTTCCTGTCACGTGGGCAGGGTGAAGCGGGGTCCTCTCTGGCCGGAGGGTGACGAACCCGACCACTGCGGCCCCGTCGATGACGGACGACGGCCAGCCGACCCGGTCACTGGGCAGGACCCTCTCAGCGTGAGCGTGGACCGTCCGCCTCTGGGCGGGGCCGCCCCGAGGTGTCCCGGGCCTCCGGTGCGGTGTCACCGAGCAGCTCGGCGGGCGCGCGCATCCGCCACGCATCGGAGACGAGCTCCGCCAGCCGGTCGACATCGACCGCCTCGAGACGCAGCATGACGAGTGGCCAGCCGTCGTACGCCGGCGTCGTGAAGAAGAGCTCCGGTTCCCCGAGCAGCAGCGCCTGCTTCTCGGCCTCGTCGCCGACGAAGAGCACCGCGATGTCGGTCCGAATGACCCGTCGCCGGCCCGGGACGCGCTCGGGATAGGACCAGACGAACCCCTTGTTGCCGACGCGGAAGTCGAAGCCCTCGCTGTCGATCTCCTCGACGTGCGGGAGCGACACCGCGAGCCGCCGGACGTCGTCGGCGTCCGCCATCAGGCCCAGCCGAGAGCCCGCAGGCCGCCGGCCGTCGCAGCCCCGAGGACGACGACGACGATGAACGGTGCCCGCAGCAGCAGCGCCACGATGGCGACGGCAACCGCCGCCAGACGCGCGTCCAAGGTCCAGGCGCCCCCTTGGCCCGTGAGCGTCTGGATGGCGACCAATGCGGCGAGCAGGGCGATCGGCAACGCGGCGGTGACGCGCTTGACGTGCGGCTCGGCCAGCAGGTCAGCCGGCACGAGGTAGCCGGCCAGCTTCAGCCCGAACGCGATCGCTGTCGCGATGAGCACCGCCGCCCACATGGTCATGGCTGCACCTCCGACTCCGTCGTGTCGCCGGGCACTTCGACCTCGGCACCCTGCGCCGCCTGACGGGGCCGCCGCCAGGCGATGAAGGCGGCCAGCGCGGCGACGATGACGGGGACCCCGGGCGGCGTGGCCGGAGCGAGGAGGACCGCGACGACCGCGGCGACGACCGCGATCGCGACGGCGTCCCGGCTCTTCAGCCGGGGCCAGAGCAACGCCGTGAAGGCCGCGCAGGCCGCGGCGTCCAGACCCCAGGCCCTCGGGTCCCCGAGGGCGTTGCCGACGAGGGCGCCGACGAGGGTGGTGAGGTTCCACAACGCGAAGACCGTCACCCCGGTGAGCCAGAAGCCGAGGCGTGCCGCCTTGACGTGGGACTGGGACACCGCCACCGCCGTCGACTCGTCGATGGTGATGTGGGCCGCCGCGAGCCGCCGCGCCCCGCGCACCCCGAGCAGCTGGGTCAGCTCGAGGGCGTAGAGGCCGTTGCGGATGCCGAGCAGGGAGGAGGCGGCGATCGCTGCAGGGGCCGCGTGCAACCCGGCCGACACGATGCCGATGAAGGCGAACTGCGACCCCCCTGTGAACATCAGCAGGGAGAGCGCGCAGGTCTGCCACACGTCCAGACCGGAGGCGACCCCGAGGGCGCCGAAGCTGATGCCGTAGGCGCCCGTGGCGATCCCGACGGACAACGCCTCCTTGACGACGACCCGCCGCTCCTCGGTCGGGAGGCCCCCAGCGGTCACGGGTTCTCCTCGAGCAACGCCGACAGGCGGACCTCGGTGGCGGTCTCGTCCTCCCTGCCGATGACGCGCTCACGATGCGCCCCGTCAGGGGCCATGCCGGCAGCGACGAGGAAGGCCCGCGGCTGCTCTGCGGACGCAAGCAGCCACGCCGTGAGCCGGTCCCTGCCGCGCGCTCGCGCCGTGTCGACGACGGCGTGGAGCAGGCGCGAGCCATGGCCCTGCCGGCGTGCCTCAGGATGCACGCCGAGGACGAGCAGCTCGGCGGTTCCCTCATCGGCGTCGGGGTCGTCGGACGCCCCGACGGCCGCGAAGCCGACGACCTGCTCGCCCGCGCAGGCGACGAGCAGCACCCCGTCACGGGACGCATCGCCCTCGAGCGCCGTGCGCCATGCGCTCGCGAAGGCCTGCGGCTGGAACTGCGCGGTCACCTCGGAAGGGAGCTCAGCGGCATACGCCTCCCGGAAGACGACCGCCTGGACGAAGCCGACCGCGGGGGCGTCCGAGGCGCGCGCGACGCGGACGCTGGCGTCGGCGAGGGGGCCGGGACCGTCATCGTGCGGGTGCGAGTGGGAGTGATCGTGGGAGTGGTCGTGGGGCGGGTCGGGCGGTTGGCTCACTCCGGCATCGTCTCAGGCGGCTCGCCCCGGCCGGAGGGGCCACTTTGGCGGGACTGGTGTGCATCTCGCATACTGGACGCATGTATGGCAATGACGTCATCGACCCGAACGAGCCGTTGAACGCGGCCGAGACGGGCGCCTTCGACGAGGCACTCGCGCACGAGGACCGACGCGAGCAGGTCGGAGGTGACTTCGATGCCCTCATCGCCGCCGACCAGCGGATCGAGCCGCGGGACGCGATGCCGGAGGAGTACCGCCAGACACTGATCCGGCAGATCGCCCAGCACGCCCACTCCGAGATCATCGGCATGCAGCCCGAGGGCAACTGGATCACCCGGGCGCCCTCGCTGCGCCGCAAGGCGATCCTCATCGCCAAGGTCCAGGACGAGGCCGGCCACGGGCTCTACCTCTACAGCGCCGCCGAGACGCTCGGCATCGACCGCGCCGAACTGCTCGACCGGCTCCACAACGGCAAGCAGAAGTACTCCTCGATCTTCAACTACCCGACGCTGACCTGGGCCGACTGCGGGGCCATCGGCTGGCTCGTCGACGGCGCCGCGATCATGAACCAGGTCCCGCTGTGCCGGTGCTCCTACGGGCCCTACGCCCGCGCGATGATCCGCGTCTGCAAGGAGGAGAGCTTCCACCAGCGGCAGGGTTTCGAGATCCTCTGGAACCTCATGCGCGGCACCGAGGCGCAGCAGGCGATGGCCCAGGACGCCGCCAACCGGTGGTGGTGGCCGTCGCTGATGATGTTCGGCCCGCCCGACACCGCCGACACCGCCGGCGCGGCCCCCAAGTCCTCACACACCGAGCAGTCGATGGCATGGGGCATCAAGCGCTTCTCCAACGACGACCTGCGCCAGAAGTTCGTCGACATGATGGTGCCGCAGGCGGAGAAGCTCGGCATCGTCCTCCCGGACCCTGACCTCAGGTGGAACGAGGAGCGGGGCCACTACGACTTCGGGCCGATCGACTGGGACGAGTTCTGGCGCGTCCTGCGCGGTGACGGTCCGTGCAACGCCGAGCGCATCACCCAGCGGCGCCGCGCCCACGAGGAGGGCGCCTGGGTGCGTGAGGCCGCCAACGCCTATGCCGCCAAGCACGAGAGCCACGAGACGAGAGGAGCCGCGTGACTGCGCACCCGGAGAAGCCCGCCGACAGGGCGAGCGAGAGGAGCTGGCCGCTCTGGGAGGTGTTCGTCCGTGGCAAGCGTGGGCTCTCCCACGTCCACGTCGGCTCGCTCCACGCCCCTGACGCGCAGATGGCGCTGCGCAACGGTCGGGACCTCTACACACGCCGACAGGAGGGCGTCTCCCTGTGGGTCGTCCGAGCCTCCGACATCGTCGCGAGCAGTCCGGAGGAGAAGGACTCCTTCTTCGACCCGGCGGCCGACAAGGTCTACCGACACCCCTCGTTCTACGAGGTGCCCGAGGACGTGGAGTACCTGTGAGCGCCAGCGCGCCTGCAGCGCAAGGCAACCCAGCGGCATACGTCCTGGGTCTGGCCGATGACGCCATGGTCTACGCGCAGCGGCTGGGGGAGTGGATGACCAACGCCCCTCAGCTCGAGGAGGACATGGCGCTCGGCAACATCGCCCTCGACCTGCTGGGACAGGCGAGGGCCCTCTACCCGCACGTCGGCTCGCTCGACGGCACCGGGCGCAGCGAGGACGACTTCGCGATGATGCGCGACGAGCGCGACTGGCGCAACGTCCACCTCGTCGAGCAGGAGCGGGGCGACTTCGGGCGCGAGATGGCGCGACTGCTGTGGTTCTCCGCATACCAGAGAGAGCTGTATGCCGCTCTGCTCGCTTCCAGCGACGCCCTCCTCGCGGGCGTGGCGGGCAAGGCGCTCAAGGAGGTGCGCTACCACGTCGACCACGCGGCCCAGTGGGTCGTGCGGCTGGGGGACGGCACCGAGGAGTCCCACCAGCGGATGCAGGCGGGCCTGGACTGGGCCCTGCCCTACCTGTCCGAGCTCTTCCACGACGACGACGCCTCGGTGGCGGCCGCGAGCGCCGGGGTGGGTGTCCTGCCCTCGTCGCTCCATGACCGGGTCGTCGGGTGGGTCGGCGCCGTCGCCGAGCAGGCGACCCTGACGCTGCCGGATGAGCCGACCTGGCGAGCGCGCGGCGGTCGAGCAGGCGTGCACTCCAGGCCGATGGGCTACCTGCTCGCCGAGATGCAGCACATCGCGCGCTCCCACCCCGGCGCCACGTGGTGAGCGCGGTGCTGACCATGTCGACGAGAACGGCTGTGACGGAGGCGATCTCCGAGATCCCTGATCCGGAGATCCCCGTGATCACGATCCTCGACCTCGGCATCCTGCGCGACGTCGAGGTCGACGACTCCACGCGGTCCCTCGTCGCCACCATCACGCCGACCTACTCCGGCTGTCCCGCCATGGAGGCGATCACCGATCGCATCCGGTGGGAGGCGCAGGCCCACGGCTACCGGGCGGACGTCCGCACCCGGCTGTCACCGGCATGGACGACCGACTGGATGACCGACCGCGGCCGGGCCGAGCTGGCCCGCTTCGGCATCGCCCCGCCGGGCCGGGCCGAGGGCGAGTCGCAGCGTCGCGGCCCGGTCCCCGTCCAGCTGCAGCGGCACGTCGTCGCCTGTCCCCACTGTGGCTCGGACGACACCGCCGAGATCGCCCACTTCGGCTCGACCGCGTGCAAGGCCCTGCGCCGCTGCAATGCGTGTCGGGAGCCCTTCGACGAGTTCAAGGCCATCTGAATGACCGACCTGACCACCGAGGGCGCCCCCGCCCGCCATCGGGCACGCTTCCACGAGCTGACCGTCTCCGACGTCGAGCGCCTCACCGACGAGTCCGTGGCCCTCACCTTCACCGTGCCGCCGGAGCTCGCCGACGAGTACCGCTTCGAGCCGGGGCAGCACCTGACGATCCGGGCCGTGCTCAACGGCGAGGAGGTGCGCCAGTCGTACTCGATCTGTCAGTCCCGGGGCACGGCGTCCGCCACCGGCTCGCTCCGGGTGGCTGCCGCGCGCGTGCCCGAGGGCCGGATGTCGACCTGGCTCAACGAGGTCGTCGCACCCGGGGACGTGCTCGACGTGATGACGCCGCTCGGCAGCTTCACCTGTGCCACCCAGCCGGCCGCGGCCCGCCACCACGTCGCCATCGCCGCCGGATCGGGCATCACCCCGGTCATGTCGCTGCTGACGACGGCGTTGGAGGAGGAGCCCGTATCCCGGGCGACGCTCCTCTACGGCAACCGGAAGACGAGCTCGATCATGTTCCTCGAGGAGCTCGAGGACCTGAAGAACCGCTTCCCCGGGCGGTTCCACCTCGTGAACGTGCTCTCGCGGGAGACGCAGGACGTCGAGCTGTTCAGCGGTCGGCTCGACCCGGATCGGCTCGAGCGGATCTTCGCCGTCCTGGTCCCGATCGGCTCGGTGGACGAGTGGTACCTCTGCGGCCCCTTCGGCCTCGTGACCGGCGCCGAGGCCCTGCTCAAGGAGCGGGGAGTGGACCCGCACCACATCCACCACGAGATCTTCCACATCGACGACGGCACCGAGCCGAGGCGCAAGGTGGTCGTCGACGAAGCGGCGCCCCCGGAGGCCACCGTCACGGTCAACCTCGACGGCCGGACCACGGTGATCCCGATGCCGAGCCGAGAGGAGAGCATCCTCGACGCCACGCTGCGGGTGCGGCCCGACGCCCCCTACTCGTGCACCAACGGCGTCTGCGGCACCTGCAGGGCGCGGCTCGTGTCGGGGGAGGTGCGGATGGACCGCAACTATGCGCTCGAGCCGGAGGAGGTCGAGGCCGGCATCGTGCTCGCGTGCCAGAGCCACCCGGTCACGGAGCAGGTCTCGCTCGACTACGACGCCTGAACCGGTGCTGCGGGGGCGGCTCCGGGTCACCGGACGCCGCGCACCCAGCCGCCACCAGGACCCAGCGCGGCCTCGCGCCCAGAGGCCGGGCTCACGGCTAGGCTGCGGCTGTGCGGCAGTACCTCGACCTCCTCGACCACGTCCTGACCACCGGCCAGGAGAAGTCCGACCGGACCGGGACGGGCACCCTGAGCGTCTTCGGGCACCAGATGCGCTTCGACCTCGCCGACGGCTTCCCGGCCATGACGACCAAGCGCCTGCACCTGCGCTCGATCATCGGCGAGCTGCTGTGGTTCCTGCGCGGTGACACCAACGTCCGGTGGCTGCAGGAGCGAGGCATCTCCATCTGGGACGAGTGGGCCGACGACAACGGCAACCTCGGGCCGATCTACGGATACCAGTGGCGCTCCTGGCCGACGCCCGACGGACGTCGGGTCGACCAGATCGCCAAGGTCATCGAGCAGATCCGCACCAACCCCGACTCCCGGCGGCACATCGTCTCGGCGTGGAACGTCGCCGACGTCGACGACATGGCCCTGCCGCCCTGCCACACCCTCTTCCAGTTCTACGTCCACCCGGCGACCGAGCCGGGAGCGCGCCGCCGGCTCTCGTGCCAGCTCTACCAGCGCAGCGCCGACATCTTCCTCGGCGTGCCGTTCAACATCGCCAGCTACGCCCTGCTCACCCAGATGGTGGCGCAGCTGACCGACCTCGACCCGGGTGAGTTCGTCCACACGCTCGGGGACGCGCACCTCTACCTCAACCACCTCGACCAGGCCCGGCTCCAGCTGACCCGCACGCCGCACCCGCTGCCGACGATGCGGATCACCCCCGGCAAGACGGACATCGACGAGTTCGACCTCGACGACTTCGAGCTCGTCGACTACGTCGCAGACCCCGGCATCAAGGCGCCCATCGCGGTGTGACCCGGCGCGGAGCCGGCGCGCTGGCCGCGAGACGGTGAGGCGCGGACCTGACACAGTGGCTCCATGACGAACGTGACGATGATCGCGGCCGTCGGCCGCAACGGCGTGATCGGCGACGGGTCCACGATGCCCTGGCACCTCTCCGACGACCTCAAGTTCTTCAAACGCACCACGATGGGCCACCCGATGATCATGGGCCGGCGCACGTTCGAGACCATGGGCGTGCTCCCCGGTCGGCGGAGCATCGTCGTGACCCGCCAGCCCGAGTGGCAACACCCCGGGGTCGAGACCGCTCACTCGCTCGCCGAGGCGCTGAGCCTGGCCGGGCCGGCCGACGAGGTGTTCGTCGTCGGTGGGGGAGAGGTCTACCGGGAGGCGATGCCGTATGCCGCTCGCCTCGTCATCACCGAGGTGGACCAGTCCCCGGAGGGCTCGGTCACCTTCCCCGAGATCGACCGAGAGCAGTGGGCGGAGACCGAGCGCGAGGACCACGACGGCTTCTCGTGGGTCACCTACCTCCGTCGCTGACCCGCCGGAAGGTCGAGGGCAGAAAACGGGCCGAGGCCGTGTAACGCCAGCTCCCGCCGTGCGATGGAAGAGGTGGCGAGGCACTACTCGGACCCCCGAGCGAGTAGTGCCTCGCTCTCTGTCCGGGCCGGTCGTGGGCGTGCGCCGGAACGACCGGGACCGGGCGCTAACCTTGGGCCATGGCAGACGCACCCCGGCTCGGACGTGTCCTCTCGGCGATGGTGACCCCGATGCGGGCGGATGGATCAGTCGACCTCGACTCCGCGCAGCGGTTGGCGACCCACCTCGTCGACGAGGGGCATGACGGCATCGTCGTGTCCGGCACGACGGGGGAGTCCCCGACGACGACGGCCGCCGAGAAGGAGGAGCTGCTCCGTGCGGTCATCGGCGCAGTCGGGGACCGGGCCGTCATCGTGGCCGGTGCCGGCAGCAACGACACGGCCAAGAGCGTCGAGGCCGTCCGGATGGCGGAGAAGGTCGGGGCCCACGCGGTCCTGGCCGTCACGCCGTACTACAACAAGCCACCGCAGGCCGGTCTCGTGGCGCACTTCCTCGCCCTCGCCGACGCGAGCGACCTGCCCGTCATGGTCTATGACATCCCCGGCCGGTCCGGCATCGCGATCGCCCGCGAGACCTACCTGCGGATCGCCGAGCACGACCGCATCGTCGCCGTCAAGGACGCCAGAGGCGAGCTGTGGCTCGCCAGCCAGCTGATGGAGCAGACCGGCCTCGACTGGTACTCCGGAGACGACGCCATGAACCTCGCCCACTTCGGCAACGGAGCCGTGGGCTTCGTCGGCGTCACCTCGCAGACCTGCCCCGCGGTGTATCGGCGGATGGCCGATGCCGTGCTCGAGGGCCGCTGGGACGACGCCCGCGCGATCCACCGCTTGCTCCACGCGATGGTCGACGCCGTCATGTACGTCACGCAGGGCGCCATCATGGCCAAGGCCGCCCTCGCCGAGCAGGGGATCATCGCGTCCGGCACCGTCCGGCTGCCCCTCGTCGAGGCGTCCGACGAGCAGCGCGAGCAGATCCGGGCCGCGCTCGCGACCGTCGCCTGACCCCTCCGTCATCGCACCACCTGCCCCACACCGACCTGCACCACACCGACCTGCACCACACCGACCTGCACCACAGCCAGTCCAGACGAGCCCACCGACAGGAACCCTGTGAGCCATCCCCACCCCGAGCTGACCACCCCGCCGCCACTTCCCGAGAACGGACTGAGGGTCGTCGCCCTGGGCGGACTCGGCGAGATCGGTCGCAACATGACCGTGCTCGAGACGAAGGGTCGGCTGCTCATCGTCGACTGCGGCGTGCTCTTTCCCGAGGACCACCACCCCGGTGTCGACCTCATCCTGCCCGACTTCTCCTACGTGCAGGACCGCCTCGACGACGTCGAGGCCATCGTCCTGACCCACGGCCACGAGGACCACATCGGCGCCGTGCCCTACCTGCTCCGGCTCAAGGGCGACATCCCGCTCATCGGGTCCACCCTGACCCTCGCGCTCGTCGAGGCGAAGCTCAAGGAGCATCGGATCCGGCCGTTCACCCTGGCCGTGCGCGAGGGCCAGCGTGAGCGGGTCGGCGCCTTCGACCTCGAGTTCGTCGCGGTGAACCACTCCATCCCCGACGCCCTCGCCGTCTTCGTGCGCACCGAGGCGGGGACCCTGCTCCACACCGGCGACTTCAAGATGGACCAGTTGCCGCTCGACGGGCGGATCACCGACCTCCGAGCCTTCGCCCGGCTGGGCGAGGAGGGCGTCGACCTCTTCCTGACCGACTCCACCAACGCCGACATGCCCGGGTTCACCACCCCGGAGCTCGAGATCGCACCGGCGATCGACAAGGTCTTCCGGCATGCCCAGCGCCGGATCATCGTCGCCTGCTTCAGCAGCCACGTCCACCGGGTGCAGCAGGTCCTCGACGCCGCGGCGAAGGCGGGCCGCAAGGTCGCCTTCGTCGGCCGCTCGATGATCCGCAACATGGGGATCGCCGCCGACCTCGGCTACCTCCACGTCCCCGACGGCATCCTCGTCGACATCAAGCGGCTCGGCGACCTGCGCGACGACGAGCTCGTGCTGATCAGCACCGGTTCCCAGGGGGAGCCGATGGCCGCCCTGTCCCGGATGGCCAACGGCGACCATCGCATCAACGTCGGTCCCGGGGACACGGTCCTGCTCGCGAGCAGCCTCATCCCGGGCAACGAGAACGCCGTCTACCGGGTCATCAACGGCCTCATGCGACTCGGCGCCGCCGTCGTCCACAAGGGCAACGCCAAGGTGCACGTCTCGGGGCACGCGAGCGCCGGCGAGCTGCTCTACTGCTACAACATCGTCCGGCCCCGCAACGTCATGCCGGTGCACGGTGAGTGGCGGCACATGTTCGCCAACGCGCAGCTGGCCATCCAGACGGGTGTTCCTGAGCGCAACGTCGTGCTCGCCGAGGACGGCGTCGTCGTCGACCTCGTCGACGGGCACGCCTCGATCACCGGGGTCGTGGACTGTGGCTACATCTACGTCGACGGCACCAACATCGGCGGCACCGACGAGGCGCTCCTCAAGGACCGTCGCATCCTGCGGGACGAGGGCTTCATCACGTGCATCGTCGTCCTCGACGCAGCGACCGGCAAGATCGCCTCGGGTCCGGAGATCACCGCACGCGGCTTCGTCGAGAGCGAGGAGATCTTCCAGCAGGTGATCCCCAAGGTCGAGCGGGCCATCGAGGAGGCCGTCGCCAACGGTGTCCGCGACGACCAGCAGCTGCAGCAGGTCATCCGGCGGGCCGTCGGTTCCTGGGTCGGCGGCAAGATCCGCCGTCGCCCGATGATCATCCCGGTCGTCCTGCAGGCGTGACGGGGACCGAGCGCCACCGGCCCTGGTGGCGGCGACGGCCGGTCAGGGCGGCCGGAACCGACCTCGGCATCGCCGTGGTCCTCGTCGGCCTGGTCGCCGTCGGAGCCGCTCGCTGGGTCGACTCCACGGCACAACCGGTCGTCATCCTCCAGACCGGCGGGCCTTTCGTCGCGATCGGCCTGCTCCTGCTCCTCGTCGCCACAGCGCTGCTGAGGCGCTGGTGGCTGCTGCTCCCCATCGGGGCGGCGGTCGCGGTGGCGGCCTCGATCGCGTTGCCCGGCTGGTTCGCGCACACCTCACCTGACGCTCCCCGCGACCTCACCGTCATGGCGGCCAACCTCTCCTACGGGCGGGCTGATCCCGACCAGGTGGCCGATGCGGTGCGGGCGCGCCTGGTGGACGTGCTCGTCGCCACCGAGATCACTCCCGACGCCCTGGCGGCGCTGGAGGGGGCAGGGCTGGACGGCTGGTTCATCGAGCAGGTCGGCGAGCCACGGCCGGACTCCTCCACCGGCACGGTGATCTTCTCGCGATTTCCCCTGACGGAGACGACCGGCGACGACCCGGTCGACGCCCACACGCCGAGCCTTCAACCCGAGGTCGTCGTCGACGTCAGCGGCACGTCCGTGCGGGTCAAGGCGGTCCACGTCACTGCCCCGCTGTCCGGCGACACGCAGGAGTGGCGCGCCGGACTCCGGGCTCTCGCCACGTGGCGCGACCGGCAGGACCCGGACGAGCCGCTCCTGCTCGCGGGCGACTTCAACGCGGGCCCTGGGCATCCGTCGTTCCGCCACGCCGCGGCCGGCCTCGACGACGCGCACCAGGTGGCTGGTCTGGGGTGGGTGCGCACGTGGCCCGTCGTCGGCCGGCGGTTGCCTCCCTACATCCAGCTCGACCACCTCCTGAGCCGGGGGCTCAGGGTGGTCGAGGCCGGGCAGGTCGCGGTCCACGGCACGGACCACGCCATCGTCTGGGCCGCCTATGCCGTCCCGGGATCAGACTCCTGACGCGGCGCTCCGGGCCGGGTCACCAGGGGCGAACGGCGTCCCCGTCGCGCGGGTCGTCCCCGTCCACGACCCATCCCGACTCGCCGTGGGTCCACGTCGCGGCCGGCCCGGCCTCGACGAGCTCGCGCAGGGCGCCGATGAGCCGGTCCACGCCCTCGCGAGTCGACCCGAGCCCGATGCTGGCCCGCACCGCGGTGGCGTGCTCGGCCGATCCAGAGAGCAGGTCGTCGACGAGCAGGTGCGCGCAGAACCGACCGTCCCGCACGCCGATGCCGTGCTCCACGGACAGGACCTGCGAGACCAGAGACGAGTCGAAGCCACGCACCGTGAACGCGACGACGCCGACCCGGTCATGTGCTTCGTCGAAGATGGACAGCTCCTCGACGCCGTCGATCGAACGCAGCCCGTCGCGGAGCCGAGCGAGCAGGCGCGTCTCGTGGCCCTCGATGGCGGCCCGGTTGCCGGCGATGGTGGCGCAGGCTGCCGCGAGCGCGATGGCACCGATGACGTTGGGGCTGCCGCCCTCGTGGCGGGCTGCGCCGGTCGCCCACGTCGTCCCGTCCTCGGCGACGGCGCGGGTCGCACCACCGCCGCGCAGGTAGGGCTCGCCGGCGTCGAGCCAGTCGGAGCGCCCGGCCAGGACGCCGGTGCCGAAGGGCGCATAGGTCTTGTGTCCGGAGAAGGCGATGTAGTCGACGTCGGACGCGGCGAGGTCGATCCGGCGGTGCGCCGAGAGCTGCGCGGCATCGACCGCGACGCGGGCCCCGTGCCGGTGGGCCAACCGGGTGAGCTCCTCGACCGGCCACACCTCGCCGGTGACGTTGGAGGCGGCGGTGATGACGACGAGGCGCGGTCCGTCGCCGTGCCCGGAGAGTGTCCCGGAGAGTTCCCCGGAGAGTGCCTCGGAGAGCGCGCTGTGCGCCTCCGCGATGCTGCGCGGGACGGGCAGACGCACCGTGCGGTTCTCTCCCCATGGCAGCAGGGTCGAGTGGTGCTCCGACGCGAAGACGAACACGGTGGCCGTCTCCGGCAGGGCAGCGGACAGCACGGCCCAGGAGTCCGTCGTCGTCCGGGTGAAGACGACGGCGTCACCCGGACGCGCGCCGACGAAGGCTGCAACCTCGGCGCGAGCCTGCTCGTACCAGGCGCTCGTCAGACGAGACGCGTAGCCGGCGCCGCGGTGCACCGAGGCGTAGGTCTCGAGGGCGCGGTCGACGGCCTCCTTGACCGCGACCAGGGCCGGGGTGGACGCAGCGTGGTCGAGGTTGGCGTAGGTCGTCGCCCCCGAGAGAGTGGGCACGACGAGGCCGGCGCCGACGACCGCCGGCAGCGCCACCGACGACGGGGCGGAGACGGCACGGGTGCGGGTGGCGAACGGGTGCGGTGCGCCGGCTCCGCACTCCGTGGCGCCGGCCGCCAGGGAACGGGCGTGGGCCGCGCTGGTACGGGGGAGGACTGACATGGGGGCTCCTCGGTCGGGGGACCCGCCGGGTGCAGGTCCGCGCTTGCCGCGCCTCGACACCACGAACGTGGCGAGGACGGCCTGGTCGTCACCCGGAGCACCCCGCCGCGGAGGAGGGTTGCTGGCCAGCGAGCCGGGGCTTGACGCTGGCGCTCATGACCTGACACGAAGATAGGGAGCCGCCCCCGCCGCTGTCCACCGGGCACGGGGCCCGTGTCGTCATCTGAGACGTATGCCGCTGGGCTCGCTCCTCGTCCCAGGCCGCTCGGCGGGTCGGATCGGAGCAAAAGGAGGGTGTTGCGCGTGTGACGCGTGAGTTCAGGGGGTCAGGTGTCGTACCGTGCGACCATGGCGACACGTCGGTCCAGCAGCGCGCGCCCTGCTTCGTCCTCCGGTTCGTCGGCCACGACGAGGGCGGCGTCGGGGACGAGCAGTGGTGCCGCGACCCGCGGCAAGGCCGCCGCACGCCCGGCCGCGAGCCGCGGTGGCGCCCGCGGGACCAAACGTCCCGCGACCCGGGGCAGGGCCAGGGGCGGCGGCCTGCCACTGCCGATCCGAGCCGTGCGCAACACCTGGATGGGGGTGTCGCACGTCGCCGGGGGAGCCGTCCGACGAGTCGGCGCCAGCGCCCGCGACCTCGAGCCCGAGCACCGCCGGGACGGTGTCGGCTTCACCCTCATCGCGCTCGCCATCATCGTCGCCGCGCGCGAGTGGTGGGGGGTCGACGGGGTCTTCGGCGACGGCGTCCACGCCGTCGTCGCGGGGACCTTCGGCCGCATCGCCTACGCCGTTCCGCTCGTCCTGCTCCTGCTTGGTCTGCGAGTCCTTCGAGCACCTGAGGACGAGGCAGCGACCAACCGCATCATCGTCGGCACCGTCACGCTGACCTTCGCCGCGTGCGGGCTGGCCCACGTCAGTGACGGCATCCCCAACCCCCCTGACGGCGCTGAAGGAATGCGCGCCGCCGGCGGCATCATCGGGTTCCTCGCCTCCAGCCCGCTGGACGCGGCCGTGTCCAGGTACGGCGCGATCGCCATCCTCATCCTGCTCGGCACCTTCGGCCTCCTGGTGATCACCGCAACGCCGGTCAACCACATCCCGCACCGTCTCCGCCAGCTGCGCGACCTCGTCCTGCACCGACCGCACGAGGCGGACGGCGGCGAGCCTGCCGAGGACGCCGAGGGAGGGCCCGCAAGGAGGAGCCGCCGCAAGGCCGTCGACCTCAGCGAGCGGGACGGCGACGAGGCCTTCCGGCAGGCCGCGGTCCGGGAGGCGGAGGACGAGCCGACCACGCGCCTGCGCCCCGGGGAGAAGCGGCCGACGCCGCCCGGTGTCCTGGCCCCACGTCCGGCCGGCACGTCCGCGAGCACCCAGGCCATCGACGCCACCGACCCACGGACCCACGGCGCCCCCGACACGGCCCGCGTCGGGCCCAAGCCGGAGCTGGTGCCGCCTCCCACCTCGCCCATCCCGTCCCGGGTCGAGCAGCTCTCGCTCGAGGGCAACGTCACCTACCGCCTCCCGGACCACGCGATCCTGGCTCACGGGGCCCCGCACAAGACCCGCAGCCACACCAACGACAAGGTCGTCGAGTCGCTGACCCACGTCTTCGACCAGTTCGACATCGACGCAGCGGTGACCGGCTTCACCCGCGGGCCCACCGTGACCCGCTACGAGGTCGAGCTCGGATCGGGCACCAAGGTGGAGCGCGTCACCGCCCTCTCCAAGAACATCGCCTACGCCGTCGCGTCGGCCGACGTCCGCATCCTCAGCCCCATCCCCGGCAAGAGCGCCATCGGCATCGAGATCCCCAACGCCGACCGGGAGAACGTCGCCCTCGGCGACGTGCTGCGGAGCCAGACGGCCCGGAGCAACGAGCACCCCATGGTCATGGGCGTCGGCAAGGACGTCGAGGGCGCCTACGTCATCGCCAACCTCGCCAAGATGCCCCACCTGCTCGTCGCCGGCGCGACCGGCTCCGGCAAGTCGAGCTTCGTCAACTCGATGATCACCTCGATCCTCATGCGGGCGACGCCGGAGGAGGTCCGCCTCGTCCTCGTCGACCCGAAGCGCGTCGAGCTCACCGCGTACGAAGGCATCCCGCACCTCATCACGCCGATCATCACCAGCCCGAAGAAGGCCGCGGAGGCGCTCCAGTGGGTCGTGCGCGAGATGGACCAGCGCTACGACGACCTGGCGGCCTTCGGCTTCAAGCACGTCGACGACTTCAACAAGGCAGTGCGGGCGGGGAAGGTCAAGCCACTCCCCGGGTCCGAGCGCCAGCTGACGACCTACCCCTACCTCCTCGTCGTCGTCGACGAGCTCGCGGACCTGATGATGGTGGCCCCCCGCGACGTCGAGGAGTCCGTCGTCCGGATCACCCAGCTCGCCCGTGCCGCCGGAATCCACCTCGTCCTCGCGACACAGCGACCCTCCGTCGATGTCGTGACCGGTCTCATCAAGGCGAACGTGCCCTCGCGCATGGCCTTCGCGACGAGCTCGCTGGCCGACTCGCGTGTCGTCCTCGACCAGCCGGGCGCAGAGAAGCTCATCGGCCAGGGCGACGCGCTCTTCCTGCCCATGGGCGCGAGCAAGCCGATGCGCGTGCAGGGCGCCTGGGTCAACGAGTCGGAGATCCACGAGGTCGTCAAGTTCGTGACGACCCAGCTCAAGCCCAACTACGTCGAGAACATCACCGTCGCCCAGCCCAAGAAGCAGGTCGACGACGACATCGGCGACGACCTCGACGTGCTGCTGCAGGCCACCGAGCTCGTCGTCACGACGCAGTTCGGCTCGACCTCGATGCTCCAGCGCAAGCTGCGGGTCGGCTTCGCCAAGGCGGGCCGCCTGATGGACCTGCTGGAGTCGCGCGGCGTCGTCGGCCCGAGCGAGGGCTCCAAGGCCCGGGACGTGCTGGTCCGGCCCGAGGACCTCGAGCAGACGCTGGCCCTGCTGCGCGGGGAGGACGTGCCCCACCCGAACGACCCGGGCGATCCCATCGACGCCTCGGGACTGGTCGAGCCGGTCGAGAGCGCCGGGGCCCCGGCCGAGCCCGCGCCGTTCAGCGCGGACCCGACCATCCTCGAAGGTCCGGTCGACGAGGGAGCGAGCCCAGCGGCATACGGTGACGGGGCGCCCGAGAGTGCGCCGGTGCGGACGGCGGCCATCGTCGCCCAGCGGGGCGAGCGCCGCGCCCACGGCGAGGACGTCGACGCGACGGCGGCCGTGCCGGTCGCGGCGTGGCAGCCCGGCGACCTGACTCCCGTGGTCACCGAGGCCGACGAGGACGAGGAGTCAGAGGACGCCTGGCAGCTGACGGACCGGCGCGAGGAGCGCTGGTGATCGACGGCAGACGGCGCACTGGGCCGCGCAGGTAGAGTCCCGAGCGTGACTGCATCGCTGGAGCTGTGGCCGTCGTCCCCGCGGCGGGCCGGACCCCCGAGGCGCCTGGACCGGTGGCGGCGCATCATCGTCGAGACGCCGTCCGGGGTCCTGCTGGTGGTGCAGCTGCTCGCCCTCGTGTCCTACCCGTTCCTCCAGACGCTGGAGCTCGGCGAGTTCCAGCAGGTCGGTCACGCGGCCTTCGGTCTCGTCGGCCTGCTCGTGCTGTTCCTCGCGGTGCGTGCGGTGCGTGCGACCCCGGCGCTGACGTGGGTGTCCGTCCTCCTCGGCGGGCCGGTCGTTCTCATGACCATCGGTGAGTCGATCTGGCCGGAGAACGACGTCCTGGTCTTCTGGTCCGCGCTGCTCCACGCCGCGTTCTACTTCTACACGGGCTATGCGCTGCTGCGGTACATGTTCGCCGACAACTGGGTCACCCGCGACGAGCTGCTCGCGACCGGGGCGACGTTCACCGTGCTCGCCTGGGCCTACGCGTACCTCTACCTCGCGATCCAGTTCATCTGGCCGCACTCGTTCACGATCTACGGTGAGGTGGTGCCGGGCACTCGCACCTGGTTCGAATTGCTCTACCTGTCGATCACCACGATGACCTCTACCGGGCTGTCCGACATCGTCGCGGTCACGCCGCACACGAGATCGTTCGTCCTGCTCCAGCAGATCTCCGGGATGCTCTACGTCGCCCTCGTGGTGGCTCGCCTCGTCGGGCTGACCATCGCCCGGTTCCGGCAGAGCTGAGGCCGGGCTCAGGCCGATGGCGAGCCGTCGAGCTCGGCGATGGTCCGCAGGCTCGGCGCGCGGGTGGTCTGCAGGTCGCGGGCGACGGCCTCGACGTCCCGCATGACGCGCAGCGTGTTGCCCCGCAGCAGCCGGGCCAGGTCGGAGTCCGACCACGTCCGGTCGACGAGCGCCGAGACGAGGCGGGGGTAGGCGCTGACGTCCTCGAGCCCGGTCGGATAGGTGTCCGTCCCGTCGTAGTCCCCGCCGATGCCGACGTGGTCGATCCCGGCGACCTCGCGGACGTGCTCGAGGTGCGCCACGACGTCGCCGATCGTGGCGGCCGGTCTGGGGTGCCGCTCGGCATAGGTGGCGGCAAAGGCCTTGAACGCCACCCAGTCCTTGGGGTCGACCCCCAGCTCCGCCGCGGCTGCCGCCGCCTCGGTCCGCCACTCGGCGACGGCCGGGGAGACGAAGTCCGGCACGAAGGTCACCATGCAGACGCCGCCGCCGTCCCGCAGCCGCTCCAGCACGTCGTCAGGCACGTTGCGCGGGGTGTCGCAGACCGCCCGGGCCGAGGAGTGGCTGAAGATCACCGGTGCCTCGCTCACCTCGAGGGCCGCGCGCATCGTCGAGGGTGCCACGTGGCTGAGGTCGACCATCATGCCCAGCCGGTTCATCTCCCGGACGACCTCCCGGCCGAACTCCGTCAGGCCGCCGACGGCCGGCACGTCGGTGGCCGAGTCGGCCCACGGGACTTTGTCGTTGTGGGTCAGCGTCAGGTAGCGGACGCCGAGCGCGAAGAGGGCCCGCAGGGTGGCCAGGGAGCACCCGATCGAGTGGCCGCCCTCCGCGCCCAGAAGGGAGGCGATGCGGCCGTTCGACCCGGCCACGTCGATGTCCTCTGCGGTCCGCGCGAGAGCCAGCTCAGCGGCATACGTCCTGATCATCCGGTGGACCCCGTCCACCTGCTCGAGAGTCGCGGTCACCGCCGCGTCGCCCTGGAGCGTGCTCGGCACGAAGACCGACCAGAACTGGGCGCCCACCCCACCTGCCCGGAGACGGGGGAGGTCGGTCACGGTCGATGCCACCCGAGCGCGCAGGTCGAGGCGGTCGAAGTCGTAGCCGACCTGGACCCGCGCCTCCCACGGCAGGTCGTTGTGGCCGTCCACGAGAGGGTGCTCGGCGAGCAGGGCGCGCGCATGGGAGAGGGACTCGGGCATTCAGTCATTGAACACCGCCCCCTCTAGAGTGGGTCGCATGACCCCACCCCCTCCGGCCGCGACTCGCAGCGTCGCCCTCGTCACCCTGGGGTGCACCCGCAACGAGGTCGACTCGGAGGAGCTCGCCGGTCGGCTCCAGGCGGAGGGGTGGACCCTCGTCGACGACGCCGCCGAGGCGGACGTGGCCGTCGTCAACACCTGCGGCTTCGTGGAGCAGGCGAAGAAGGACTCGATCGACGCGCTCCTGGAGGCGTCCGACCTCAAGGAGGACGGCCGCACCCAGGCCGTCGTCGCGGTGGGCTGCCTGGCGGAGCGATACGGCAAGGACCTCGCCGAGCAGCTGCCCGAGGCCGACGCCGTGCTCGGCTTCGACTCGTACCAGGACATGTCGGCGCACCTGCAGACCATCCTGGCGGGCGGCCACGTGCCGAGCCACACGCCGGGGGACCGGCGGCGCCTCCTGCCGCTCACTCCCGCAGCACGCCAGGAGGAGGCCACGAGGGTGGCCCTCCCGGGGCACGGCCACACCCCGGAGCCGTATGCCGCGCAGCTGGGTCCTGCTCCAGCCAGCGGTCCCCGGGTGGTGCGCGCGCGTCTCGACGGGCGCCCATGGGCGCCGCTCAAGATCGCCTCCGGTTGTGACCGTCGCTGCTCGTTCTGTGCCATCCCGATGTTTCGCGGTGCCTTCGTCTCCCGTCGACCGGCCGACGTGCTCGCGGAGGCGCGCTGGCTCGCCACCCAGGGGGTCAAGGAGCTGTTCCTCGTCTCGGAGAACTCCACCTCCTACGGCAAGGACCTCGGTGACCTCGCCCTCCTCGAGAAGCTCCTGCCCGAGCTGACCGAGATCGAGGGCATCGAGCGGGTGCGGGTCAGCTACCTGCAGCCCGCCGAGATCCGGCCCGGCCTTCTCGAGGCGATGGCGCGGACCCCTGGGGTCGTCCCCTACTACGACATCTCGTTCCAGCACGCTGCCGAGCCGGTGCTGCGGCGGATGCGTCGTTTCGGGTCTCGACCGGCCTTCCTCGACCTCGTCGCCAGGGTCCGAGCGAGCGCCCCGGAGGCCGGGATCCGATGCAACGTCATCGTCGGCTTTCCCGGGGAGACCGAGTCCGACGTGGCTGAGCTCGAGGCCTTCCTCACCGAGGCCCGACTCGACGTCGTCGGAGTGTTCGGCTACTCCGACGAGGACGGCACCGAGGCCGAGTCGTTCGGGGAGAAGCTCGCGCCGGAGGTCATCACGGCCCGGCTCGACCGACTCACCCGCCTCGTCGAGGAGCTCAACGCGCAGCGCGCGGAGGAGCGAGTCGGTGAGGTCGTCGAGGTGCTCGTCGAGGAGATCGACGAGGAGGACGGGCGACTCGTCGGGCGTGCGCCCTTCCAGGGGCCCGACGTCGACGGTGTGACCTACGTCCTCCCGGCTCCAGGGCAGCAGGCCGGCGTCGGCGACCTCGTGCGCGCCGTCGTCGTGGCGACCGAGGGCATCGACCTCGTCGCGGAGGCCCGATGACCGAGCCGCTGCTGCCGCACGGCGAGGGCCCTTCGCCGCGCCCGACGGACTGGAACGTGCCCAACGCCCTGACGGTGCTGCGCTTCCTCCTCGTGCCGGTCTACGCGGTCCTGCTCTTCTACGACGGCGGCACCCATCCCTGGTGGCGCTTCTGGGCCTGGGTGGTCTTCGTGCTCGCTGCCGTGACCGACGGCATCGACGGCCGCCTCGCGCGCCGTAACGGCCAGATCACGAACTTCGGGAAGGTCGCCGACCCGATCGCCGACAAGGCGCTCACCGGGACCGCCTTCATCGGCCTCTCCGCGCTCGGACTCATCTGGTGGTGGGTCACCATCGTCATCCTCGTCCGGGAGATCGGGATCACCCTGCTGCGGTTCATCGTCATTCGGCACGGGGTCCTACCGGCCGGTCGGGGCGGCAAGTTGAAGACGATGCTCCAGACCTTCACGTTGGGTGCGCTCACCCTGCCGTTGTGGGCGTTCCCGCTCGCCGAGGTGTGGACCTGGCTCGCCCACGGAGTCCTCGCCGCCGCCCTCGTCGTCACCGTCGTCTCCGGGGTCGACTACGTCTTCCAGGCCCTGCACCTGCGCGAGACCAGCGAACGCACCCGCCTCCGGCGCGCTGCCCGGTCAGCCAACCGGTCGGACGGCCTGCCATGAGGTCGCGATGACCGTCCCGGCAGAGCCCCCAGCGGCCGACGCGCCGACGGACTCAGGGCTCCTCGTCTCTCACCTCACGGTGCTGGGACAGACCGTGGCGTGTGCCGAGTCGCTCACCGCCGGACTGGTCGCCGCGACCATCGCCGACACCCCTGGTGCGTCGCTCGTCCTGCGGGGCGGCGTCGTGGCTTACGCAGCCGATCTCAAGGCGGCGCTCCTCGGCGTTCCCGACACGCTCCTGGCCGAGGCCGGGACGGTCGACGCGCGCGTCGCCCGGGCCATGGCAGAAGGGGCGCGGGAGCGACTGGGTGCGACCTGGGGCATCGCCACGACGGGTGTCGCCGGCCCCGGTCCAGCCGAGGGCAAGCCGGCGGGGACCGTCCACGTCGCCGTGGCGGGCCCGACGGGAACAGAGTCCCGGGCGCTGCGGTTGAAGGGGACACGTCCGGAGATCCGACGAGCCGCCGTCGACGCCGCCCTGGGGCTGGCCCTCGAGGTGATGACCGGCAAACCCCTGCACCGTCCAGAGAGGCACGGGGTACGGTAGGACCAGAGGCAACGCAGAGCTTGAGCCCGGACACGGCGACCGAAGGAGGACGGCATGGCCCTGTTGCGACGTGAGCTCGGAGATGTTCTCCGGGAGCGTCGGCGCGCGCAGGGACGCACTCTCCGGGAGGTCTCGGCCTCGGCGTCCGTCTCCCTCGGCTACCTCAGCGAGGTCGAGCGCGGCGAGAAGGAGGCATCCTCCGAGCTGCTCGCGTCCATCTGCAGCGCCCTCGACCTGCCCCTGTCCCAGGTCCTCATCGACGTCTCCAGCCGGATGGCGGAGTCCGAGGGTCTCGCTCCCACCGTTGCGCTGCCCGTCCCTGCGGACGTCGTCGCGGCGTCCGCCGCCTGACTACGGCCGCCTGACGACGGCGGCCTGACTCCGGCGCCGGCTGGGTGCTGGCGCCTCAGTTCGCGACGACGCGCAAGGAGAACTCCGCCTCGCCGACCCCGGTCACCGTCGAGGACATGCCGACGGACCGCATTGCCTCGACAGCCGCCCGGGCCTCGCCCTCGACCTCGTCCAGGTACAGCGCCTCGAGCCGGTCGAGGTCGACGTACACGGCGTAGTCGGCGCCCGCGCCCTCTCCGAGTGCCGCCGTGAAGGCAGCCGAGTCGCCCAGCCGCCCACCGGCCTTGAGCCGAGCGGCGTAGTCGCGCGTGGTCGACAGGTAGAGGCGGTTGCCGTCGACCTGCTTCGTCAAGAAGCCGGCGGCACCGCTCGCCTCCTCGATCGTCGTCACGACCTCCTCGGCGCGCTGGGCATGGTCGGTGACCACCGTGGCGCCGATGGCCGGGGTCGTCTGCCCGAAGTCCTGGTCCGGAACGCTCACGGTGAACGAGGTTCCGAACAGCGCCTTGAGGTCGTCCGGCAGGGAGAGGCCGAGCTCGTCCTCGAGGGCGCCGATCGTGTCGTCCATGCCGCTGGCCGAGGCGGCGTCGTTGAGCTGCTTCTCGAGCTCGGGCCAGGCCTGCTCGAGCTGAGCGGCTCCACCCGAGACGTGGAGGGCGGCGATGGTGTCATCCGGCAGGCCGACCAGCGCGTCGGCGGCGCCGTCGACCGGCTGGAGTGACTGGGAGCCCCCGACAGCGCGGGCGATGCCGGCGATCTCGGCGTAGCCGGGGTCGAAGCGCAGTGCGGCCGCCATCCGACCCTGGACGGTGGGCGGCAGACTCGGCAGCTCGGCCGCGGGAATGTTCCCGGCGAACTCCTTGATCGCGGCCCCGAGGTCCCACCACGTGGCGGCGACCCCCTGCTCCCCGAGGGCCTCCATGTCACTGGTGAACGAGGCGTTCTGCGCGAGGGTCCCCTGGTCGGTGGCCGCCAGTGTCGCATCGCCCTGGCCGCGCCTGGCCAGAATGACGTAACCGTCCTTGGTGCGAAGGTCCACGTCGTCGCCCCCGGCGCCGCAGGCGGTCAGCCGGTCGAGGGTCGAGAGCGCCCGATCCACGTCCGACGCCTGGAGCGCGATGACGACGTTGGGCTGTTCCGGCGTCCCGCCGGGCCGGAAGCCGAACCCGACACGGTCGCCGAGCCAGGGAGCGATGTCCCGCGCATAGTCGAAGGCCTTGACGCAGGCATCGTCGGACTGCGCGACGGCAAGCTCCCACAGCTTCTGTCGCGCGTCCCCTGACTCGAGCTGCTTGATCTCGGGAACCTTGGCCAGGAAGCGGACTGCGGCGAGCTTCTGCCCGGCGGACGGGTCGATGTCCACCTGGACGTAGCCGAAGGTGTCACCGGGCAGGACCTCCGCCGGCTGGGGGCCGCCGCTGCTCAGCTGCTGGACCGCGAGGGCGCCGCCGACCCCGAGGAGCAGGACGGTGGCCACGCCCCCCACGAGCAGGGCCCGGCTGCGGGGGCGGGAGGCAGGCTGCTCCACCTCGGACCGGCCGGACGGGCTGGGCACATCGGTGAACTCGACCGGGCCGCTGCCCGTCCCGCGTCCGTCGCTGTCAGCTGGGTGGCCGTCGGTCGGCTGGGTCATGATCGTTCCCCTGTGTTGAAGCGAGCCGCGATCCGCGGTGCGGGGCCGACGATACCGCTCGGCTGACCCGCGTCCCCAGAGATCCGCGATAACGGTCCGGCCACTGCTGCCGGACGCCGGTCCCGGTCCCGGATGGCACACTCAGGGAGTGCGGATGAGCCATTTCTGGACCTTGATGAACGACGAGTTCGGCGAGGACTACGCCGCCACCCTGGCGAGGGACCACGTGCTCGGCGCCCTCGGCGGTCGCACCGTGCAGGAGGCCCTGGAGCAGGGGGAGCCGCCACGAGCGGTCTGGGAAGCACTGTGCAGCGACATGGACGTTCCCGCCGAGCGTCGGCTCGGACGCGACAACCGGGTCGCGCGGGGAGCGCAGGGAGGCCAGCTGGGAGGGAGGTCGTGACGGTGACGAACCCAGCGGCATACGGCATCGAGCTCGTGCGCGGCGACATCACGACCGACGCGGAGGCGGACGCCATCGTCAACGCGGCCAACCGGTCCCTCCTCGGCGGAGGTGGGGTGGACGGCGCGATCCACCGAGCCGCCGGACCCGAGCTGCTCGCCGAATGCCGGATCCTCGGAGGCTGCGACACGGGGGACGCGAAGATCACGGGTGCGGGGCGCCTGCCCGTCCGTCACGTCATCTATGCGGTCGGGCCGGTGTGGCGTGGCGGGGATGCCGGCGAGGCCGCCCTGCTCGCCTCGTGCTACCGGCGCAGCATCGAGCTGGCTGGCCAGGCGGGCTGCGCCGTGGTCGCGCTCCCGGCGATCTCGTGCGGCATCTACGGGTACCCGCTGGAGCAGGCAGCCCCGATCGCGATCCGGTCGGTGGCGGCGGCCATGAGGGCGCAGCCCGCGGTCCGCCGGGCGCGCTTCTGGCTCTTCGGCGACGATGCGTATGCGGCCTTCCACTCGGCGTTGGACAGCCTCAGGCAGGACGGCTGAGGGATCCGGTGGGCCAGCGGCGTGTCGATCCCACCGTCGAACACGTGTTCGGTAGCCTGTCCACAGGTGGAGCACCACGCTCGACGTCGTCCACAGGTCGTCTCGTGGAACATCCCGATGTCGGTGCCCGCGCCTAACGTCTGACCTGACAGCGCGATCGACACGAGCCGTGGCTGCAGGTCGAAGGTAGACGACCGCAGCAGAGACGGCAGATAGGTGACCGACATGGCTTCGGTGCAGGACAAGGACAAAGCCCTCTCCTCGGTGATGGGACAGATCGAGAAGAACTTCGGCAAGGGAGCCGTCATGCGCCTCGGCGACGACATCCGGCCACCCATCGAGGTCATCCCGACCGGTTCGATCGCGCTCGACGTCGCGCTCGGGATCGGCGGCCTGCCGCGCGGTCGAGTCGTCGAGATCTACGGACCTGAGAGCAGTGGAAAGACGACGGTGGCGCTGCACGCGGTCGCCAACGCACAGAAGGCGGGCGGCATCGCCGCCTTCATCGACGCCGAGCACGCGCTCGACCCGGACTATGCGAAGAAGCTCGGCGTCGACACCGACGCCCTGCTCGTGTCGCAGCCAGACACGGGCGAGCAGGCGCTCGAGATCGCGGACATGCTGATCCGCTCCGGCGCCCTCGACATCATCGTCATCGACTCCGTCGCCGCGCTCGTGCCCCGCGCCGAGATCGAGGGCGAGATGGGCGACAGCCACGTCGGGCTCCAGGCCCGCCTCATGAGCCAGGCCCTCCGGAAGCTGACCGGAGCGCTGAACACCACTGGCACGACAGCGATCTTCATCAACCAGCTCCGCGAGAAGATCGGCGTCATGTTCGGGTGCTTCAGCTACGGCACCCGGGTCACCCTGGCCGACGGCTCGACGGAGAAGATCGGGCGGATCGTCAACCAGAAGCTGCCAGTCGAGGTCCGCACGTACGACCCGCAGACCAACGAGATCGTTGCCCGACCCGTGACGAACTGGTTCGACAACGGCGTGACCGAGCGGTTCCTCCAGTTCACCGTCGACACGTCCGGAGGCAACGGGCCCTCCCAGTTCGCCGCGACGGAGAACCACCTCATTCGCACCCCTGGCGGGTGGCGGGAGGCCGGGGACATCATCGCCGGCGACCGGGTCATGGTCGACGAGACGGCGCGCCTCAGCGGGCAGCAGTGGCAGGTCGTCCTCGGAGGACTCATGGGCGACGGACACCTGGCACCCAGTCGTCGGGGTCGGCACGACGTTCGGTACCGGATGGGGCACGGCACGGCGCAGGTGGCCTACCTCGACTGGAAGGCGTCGCTCTTCGGCAACATCGGCCAAACCCGCACCGAGCGCCCCGACGGCTCAGTCCATGTCGACCTCTCGTCCCTCCCGGAGCTCGGCGAGATCCGCGACGTCATCTACTGGGGCGATGGCAAGAAGCACCTGACCCATGACGTCATCAAGCAGCTCACACCGCTGGCCCTGGCCATCTGGTACATGGATGACGGGAGCTTCGCCCACAGGTCCACGGGCACCCAGGCTCCGGCGGCCGGCGGCAGCGACCGCGGCGACCGCATCGAGATCTGCGTCGAGGCGCTGAGCGAGGGCAGCCGCGAGCGGCTCGTCGAGCTCCTTCGCGATGTGCACGGCGTCGAGGCACAGGTGTCGCTCGGGGGTGCCCGCCAACAGGCCGTGCTGCAGATGTCGACCGCCGGCTCCACGCGCTTCCAGGAGATCGTCGCGCCCTACGTCCACGCGTCCATGGAGGACAAGCTGCTTCCGCGTTTCCGGGGCCAGTTCGCTGTGGAGCCGGAGTTCGTCGAGCCCACGCAGGTCCTCCTGCCGGCCCAGGTGCTGGACGTTCGGGTGAAGCCGAGGACGGGGTCCATGCACCGCTTCGACATCGAGGTCGAGGGCACGCACAACTACTTCGTCGACGGTGTGATGGTTCACAACAGTCCCGAGACGACCACCGGTGGCAAGGCACTCAAGTTCTATGCATCGGTCCGTCTCGACGTCCGCCGCATCGAGACCCTCAAGGACGGCACGGACCCGGTCGGCAACCGCACGCGCGTCAAGGTCGTCAAGAACAAGGTCTCCCCGCCCTTCAAGCAGGCCGAGTTCGACATCCTCTACGGCCACGGCATCTCGCGCGAGGGTGGCTTGATCGACATGGGCGTCGAGCACGGGTTCATCCGCAAGGCGGGTGCCTGGTACACCTACGACGGCGACCAGCTCGGCCAGGGCAAGGAGAACGCCCGCAACTTCCTGCGCGACAACCCGGACCTCGCCGACGAGATCGAGAAGAAGGTCAAGGAGAAGCTCGGCGTCGGTCCGCGGGTCGACCAGCCTGCTGAGGTCGCGGACGTGCCCGTCGAGTTCTGAGTCCTGACTGGTCATGTCGGACGAGAGTCACGATCACAAGCTGGCCCGCGCCGCCGCTCTCCTCGCCCAAGCCGAGGGCCTGGCTGCGGCGCGGACCAGTGGACGGCAGGGCCCCGGCGCAGCGGAATCCGAGCCCGGGGCCCGGGTTCCATCCCCGGAGGGGCGTCGTTCGTGGATGCCTCCACCGGAGGATCCGCAACGGACCGGTGACGAGCCTGACCCCGAGGCGGTGGCCCGCGCCATCGTGCTGCGCCAGCTGTCGATGGCACCGCGAAGCCGGGCCCAGCTCGAACGCAAGCTCAGCCAGCGGGGCTGTGACCCCGAGGTCGCCGCGCGAGTGCTCGATCGCCTGACCGAGGTCGGTCTCGTCGACGACGAGGCCTATGCGGAGCTGCTGGTCCGCTCCAGGCAGGAGGGCAAGGGCCTGGCGCGCAAGGGGTTGGCACACGAGCTGCGCCGACAGGGCATCGACCCCGAGATCGCGGACCAGGCGCTCGGCCAGGTGGGTGCGGACGACGAGCGCGCCAAGGCGGAGCAGCTCGTCGCCAAGAAGCTGCGCACCATGACTGGTTTGGCGCCTGACGTGCAGGCCCGACGCCTCGCTGGGATGCTCGCCCGCAAGGGCTACTCCGGGGACGTCGCCTGGCCGGTGATCCGTGACGCCGTCAACGACGCTCCCGAGCACCAGCGGGACTGAGCGTCGGCTGCGCGACTCAGCTCAGCGGCATACGGCTGACGCGCCGACGCACCCGGACGGATGCAAAGAGGGGGTGGGGACCAGGTGGTCCCCACCCCCTCTCGGGCATTCGGGTCGCTCAGGCCTGGGACGGGACCAGGGCGATGGCCGAGATGTCGAACTCGAGCTTGACCTTCTCGCTGACGAGGACGCCACCGGTCTCCAGGGCGGCGTTGAACGTCAGGCCCCAGTCGGTGCGGTCGATGGTGGTCTCGCCCTCGAAGCCGACGCGCTTGTTGCCGAACGGGTCGATCGCGGTGCCGGTCTCCTCGAAGGGGATGCTGACGGGCTTGGTGACGGCGTTGATGCTCAGGTCACCGGTGATGACCCACTCGGAGCCGTTGCGCTCGACGTTGGTGGAGGTGAAGGTGATCTCCGGGTAGTTCTCGACGTCGAAGAAGTCGGGGGTCTTGAGGTGGCCGTCGCGCTGCTCGTTGTGCGTCGTGACCGAGGCGGCCTTGATGACGACCTTGACCGAGGAGTTGGCGGGGGTGACGGTGTCGACGTGGGCCGAGCCCTCGAAGTCCTCGAAGTTGCCGCGGACCTTGGTCACCATGGCGTGCCGGGCGGAGAAGCCGATGCGGGTGTGGCTCGGGTCGATGGTGTAGTCACCGGCGATGTCGGCGGCGGGGGTGGCGACGACCTGTGCGGCCTCGTCCTTGGTGCGGTTGAACAGTCCCATGATCAGTCCTTTGAGGTAGTTGGTTTAACTTTCAATAACTAGGATGCAGGACTTCGTTTGAATTGTCAAGTATCCGCGTTACGAGGGATTCTTCCCGCCGTGACGGGGCCGCGCGGGGACAGGCGCCGACGGCCCCGCGACGTGCGGCGATGCGCCCCGGACGACGTACTCTTGGGTGCTGTCCCGGCGACAGACGCGAGCCGGCGGCTCAGACCACGGAGAGGACCATGGCCAAGACGTACGACGTGCGGACGCACGGCTGTCAGATGAACGTCCACGACAGCGAGCGCCTTGCCGGCCTGCTCGAGACGGCGGGATACGTCGACCTCGCCAGCGTGCCCGCCCACGACCGGCCGGAGGTCGCCGACGTCGTTGTGTTCAACACCTGCGCCGTCCGTGAGAACGCAGACAACAAGCTCTACGGCAATCTCGGGCAGCTCCGCCAGGCCAAGGTGCGCAACCCCGACATGCAGATCGCGGTCGGCGGCTGCATGGCCCAGAAGGACCGCGGCACCATCGTGGACCGGGCCCCGTGGGTCGACGTCGTCTTCGGCACGCACAACATCGGGTCCCTGCCGGCCCTGCTCGACCGGGCGGCCCACAACAAGCGGGCCGAGGTGGAGATTCTCGAGAGCCTCGAGACCTTCCCGTCCACCCTGCCGACGCGCCGCGACTCCGCCTACAGCGGGTGGGTGTCCATCTCGGTCGGCTGCAACAACACGTGCACGTTCTGCATCGTCCCGAGCCTGCGCGGCCGGGAGCAGGACCGGCGGCCGGGGGAGATCCTTGCGGAGGTCGAGGCGCTCGTCTCCCAAGGCGTCGTCGAGATCACACTCCTCGGCCAGAACGTCAACACCTACGGGGTGGAGTTCGGCGACCGGCTCGCCTTCGGCAAGCTGCTCCGGGCCTGTGGCGAGATCGAGGGGCTCGAGCGGGTCCGCTTCACCAGTCCGCACCCGGCCGCGTTCACCGACGACGTCATCCTGGCCATGGCGGAGACGCCCAACGTCATGCCCAGCCTCCACATGCCGCTGCAGTCGGGCTCGGACCGCGTCCTGAAGGAGATGCGCCGCTCCTACCGCAGCGCCCGGTTCCTCGGCATCCTCGACACCGTCCGTGAGCACATCCCGGAGGCGGCGATCACGACCGACATCATCGTCGGCTTCCCGGGGGAGACGGAGGAGGACTTCCAGGGGACGCTCGACGTGGTGCGCGAGGCCCGGTTCTCGAGCGCGTTCACCTTCCAGTACTCCATCCGAGCCGGCACGCCCGCCGCAACGATGCCGGACCAGGTGCCCAAGGCGGTCGTCCAGGAGCGTTTCGACCGGCTCATCGCCCTCCAGGAGGAGGTCAGCTGGGCCGAGAACCGCCGGCTGGAGGGCCGCGAGGTCGAGGTCCTCGTCGCCCCGTCCGAGGGGCGCAAGGACGCCGAGACCCAGCGGATGTCGGGGCGAGCGCGGGACAACCGACTCGTTCACTTCGCGGTTCCCGAGGGGGGCGAGGTGCCCCGGCCGGGCGATGTCGTCACCGTCGCGGTCACCTATGGCGCTCCGCACCACCTCGTCGCCGACTCGGGCATCCGAGGTGGCACGTACACCATCCGGCGGACCCGTGGCGGTGACGCCTGGGCGGCCCTGCAGGCCGACCCCGGCAGCAGCGGCAAGCCGAAGGTGAGCCTCGGCATCCCGACCATCGGCCGCCCCGCCCAGGCTCCCAGCCAGTCCGCCTGCGCGGCTCCCGCGGGCGTCCGCTAGCCGCTCTTTCCAGAGACGAGCCCGTATGCCGCTGGGCTCGCCCCCGATCGAAGGAGCAGTTCGCGACGTGCCGCGTCGTCGCGAACTGCTCTCTCGATGGGGGAGTTTGTCGCGAACTGCTCTCTCGATGGGTGTGCTTGGATGCTGCGCATGGCCGTTCGACCCATAGTGATCACCGGTGAGCCGGTCCTGCACCGCTCCGCCGCGCTCGTGACCGAGTTCGACGACGGGCTGCGTCGGCTCGTCGAGGACATGTACGAGACGAACGACGCGGCCAACGGAGTGGGCCTTGCGGCGCCGCAGATCGGCGTGGGTCTGCGGGTCTTCATCTGGAAGATGGACAACGAGGACGGCGTGCCGGCTCAGGGACACATCATCAACCCCACGGTCACGACGTCCCGCATCCCCCAGGAGCGCCCCGATCCTCGTGAGGAGACCGAGGGTTGTCTGTCCGTGCCGGGGGAGTCGTTCCCGCTCAAGCGGGCCGAGAAGGCCCACGTCGTCGGGTTCGACCTCGACCAGAACCGTGTCGAGTTCGATGCGACGGGCTGGTTCGCCCGGTGCATGCAGCACGAGTACGACCACCTCAACGGCACGCTCTACGTCGACCGTCTCGACGACCGTCAGGCCAAGAAGGCGCGCAAGGCAGTCAAGCGCAACGGCTGGGGAAGGCCCGGGCACACCTGGCTGCCCGGCGTCGACCCGGACCCGTTCGGCCACGACGAGGTCGACCAGGCCGACAGCGCGGCCGGTGGATCCGGTCACGAGCACCCTCAGCACGCGCACAGTGAGGGCATGTGACGGCTGCGGCCGACCTTCCGATCATCGCGGTCGTCGGTGCCACGGCGACCGGCAAGAGCGGCCTCGGCGTCGACCTGGCGCAACGCCTGGGGGGAGAGGTCGTCAACGCCGATGCCATGCAGCTCTACCGGGGCATGGACATCGGCACCGCCAAGCTGTCGC
The DNA here is from genome assembly GCF_040365325.1 of Intrasporangium sp. DVR. Classification (NCBI taxonomy): domain Bacteria; kingdom Bacillati; phylum Actinomycetota; class Actinomycetes; order Micrococcales; family Intrasporangiaceae; genus Intrasporangium; species Intrasporangium sp. DVR. The sequence continues at coordinate 196,154 of NZ_BAABZW010000015.1, forward strand.
TCGCGGAGCGACGAGGCATCCCGCACCACCAGCTCGACGTCCTCGACGTCACGGAGGAGGCCAGTGTCGCCGCCTACCAGACGGCGGCCCGTGCCGACATCGCCGCCATCCGCGGCCGGGGGCGCGTGCCCATCCTCGTCGGCGGCTCCGGCCTCTACGTCCGGGCGGCCCTCGACCGGCTCGAGATCCCGCCGACCGACCCGGCGGTGCGCCGCCGGCTCGAGGAGCGGGCCGACGAGGTCGGGGCGGACGGCATGTACCGGCTGCTGCTGGCCTCGGACCCGAGCGCAGCCGCACGGATCCAGCCGGCCAACGTCCGCCGGATCGTCCGCGCCCTCGAGGTCATCGAGCTGACCGGGCGGCCCTTCAGTGCGACCATGCCCACCCGCGAGTACATCGAGCCGACCACCGTCATCGGGCTCGACGTCGACCGGGCGGTCCTCGCCGAGCGGATCGGCGCACGGGTCGACCAGATGTGGCGCACCGGTCTGCGCGCGGAGGTCGAGGGGCTCCTTCCGTTGGGCCTGCGCAACGGGTTCACGGCGAGTCGTGCCATCGGCTACGCCCAGGCGATCGCGGTCCTGGACGGGGATCTCTCCGAGCCGGAGGCCATCGCCGAGACCGCCCGGGCGACCCGCCGCTTTGCCCGTCGCCAGGAGAGCTGGTTCCGGCCCGACCCGCGGATCCGCTGGCTGGATGCCACCTCGGGCGTCTCCGTCGAGCATGCGCTTGCGCTGCTGAGCTGAGATGTCACGGAATGAGACCGCGCCGCGCGCACCACCTTGACTTGATAAGTTGTTCAAGTCATCAAGTTGTCACGTCGTGCCGGTGCGCCGAAGGAAGTGGGTCCAGCCGTGGGTGTGCCGCTCTACCAGGCGAAGGCGGAGTTCTTCAAGACCCTCGGGCATCCGGCGCGGATTCGTATCCTCGAGCTGCTCTCGGAGCGAGACCATGCCGTCCACGAGCTCCTCGAGGAGATCGCCATCGAGCCGAGCAACCTCTCCCAGCAGCTGGCGGTCCTGCGCCGGACTGCGCTGGTGACCTCCACCCGGGTCGGGAGCGAGGTCGTCTACTCGGTCAGCGTCCCGGAGGTGCGCGACCTGCTCCTTGCCGCTCGCAGCATCCTGTCTGCGGTCCTCGCCGCACAGGGTGAGCTCGAGTCGGAGCTCACGGGGGCTCCCTCGGGGTCGGCGACCTCATGAGCACCTCCACGACGGAAGCCCCACCCGGACTCCCCGTGGCGGCGTGGCGGAGGCTTCGCCAGCTCGCGCCGAAGCGGTCGGACTGGACCAGCGTCCGGCCCCGCCGCGACCTCCCGGCCGGGCTCATGGTCGGCCTCGTGGCGCTGCCGCTGGCGCTCGGCTTCGGTGTCAGCTCCGGGATGGGCGCGACGGCGGGTCTGGTGACCGCCGTCGTCGCCGGTGCGCTGGCAGCGGTGTTCGGAGGCAGCCGAGTGCAGGTGAGCGGGCCGACCGGCGCCATGACGGTCGTCCTGGTCCCGATCATCGCGACGCACGGTGCCAGCGGCGTGCTCTTCGTGGGTCTGCTCGCCGGCCTCATCCTCGTCGGGCTGGGCTGGTTCGGAGCCGGACGGTTCATCCGATACGTGCCGGTGCCAGTGGTCGAGGGCTTCACCCTCGGGATCGCCGCGATCATCGGGCTCCAGCAGGTGCCCGCTGCGCTGGGCCAGCACGTCGAGGGAGAGAAGGTCCTGGGGCTCGCCAGCGCAGCCATCGTCGAGTGGATCCACCGGCCGGACGCGGCACCGGTCGTCGTGGCGTTCGGGGTCGTCGCCGGCATCCTGCTGCTCGCCCGGCTGCGGCCCGGGGTGCCCTGGGCCCTCGTCATCGTGGCCGTGGCCACGGTCGCGAACTCCACGATGCGCCTCGACCTCGAGGACATCGGCACCATCCCGGCCGGACTGCCCGCGCCGGCCTTCCCCGGCATCGAGCCGGCCATGCTCGACAGCCTCATCCTCCCCGCAGTGGCCGTCGCCGCCCTTGCTGCGCTCGAGAGCCTGCTGTCCGCCACGGTTGCGGACGGCATGAGCGTCGGACAGCGACACGACCCCGACCGCGAGCTCGTCGGGCAGGGCCTCGCGAACCTCGTCGCGCCCCTCTTCGGCGGGATCCCGGCCACCGCCGCCATCGCACGGACCGCCGTCAACGTCCGCTCGGGAGCAGCCTCGCGACTCGCTTCGGTGACCCATGCAGTGGTCCTGCTCGTCGTCGTTCTCGTGGCGGCGCGCTGGGTCGCGATGATCCCGGTCGCCGCACTCGCCGGCGTGCTCATCGCCACCGCGGTGCAGATGGTGAGGTTCTCCAGCCTCGGCGCCCTGCTGCGCTCCACCAGGGGCGACGCCGTGGTGCTGGTCATCACGGGCCTCGCCACCGTGCTGACCGACCTGGTCGTCGCCGTCCTCATCGGCCTCGTCGTCGCCGGGTTCTTCGCCCTCCAGCAGACGTCGCGCTCGGCCCGCCTCGACCAGGTGCCACTCGACGAGGGCGACCACGTCGACGAGGAGCGCGCCCTCCTCGACGAGCACATCGTCGCCTACCGCATCGACGGGCCCCTCTTCTTCGCCGCGGCTCACGACTTCCTCCTCGAGCTGGCCAACGTCAGTGACGTCCGCGTCGTCGTGCTGCGCATGTCGCGGGTCACCGTCATCGACGCGACCGGTGCCACGGTCCTCGCCGACACCGTGTCCCGTCTCGAGGCGAGGGGCATCACCGTCCTCCTCTCCGGCGTCAGGACGGAGCACGAGCAGGTCCTCCGACAGCTCGGAGTGCACGAACAGCTCGCCCACGAGCGACACCTCTTCGCGACGACACCCGAGGCGATCGGCCATGCCCGACTCCATGCCGGGCGAGTCGCCCACGACCCCGCTCCGGAGGCCACGGAGGACACGGCCGAGACGGGGCCTCGCGGGGGCGGGTCATCCTCCGTTCGGCATGCAGCACAATGACGGACATGACGCGCTTCACGAAGGGCCACGGCACCGAGAACGACTTCGTCCTCGTGCCGGACCCAGAGGGCACGCTGGAGCTGACTCCGGCACAGGTGCAGCGTCTCGCTGACCGGCGCGCCGGGATCGGTGGGGACGGTGTCATCCGGGTCGTCCCGACGCGCCACGCGACCGAGGACAGCGTGCGGGCGCAGGCTGACACGGCCGAGTGGTTCATGGACTACCGCAACGCCGACGGGTCGATGGCCGAGATGTGCGGCAACGGCACGCGGGTGTTCGCCTCCTTCCTCGTGCGCGAGGGACTGGTCCACGGGGACTCGTTCGACATCGCGACGCGAGCCGGCGTCAAGCACGTCCGGGTCGTGCCTGAGGGCTTCGCCGTCGACCTCGGCCCGTGGCGCTACGGCGACGAGCAGGGCGCCCGGCGCGACGGGTTCGACATCATGGTGCGGCCGCGCCACGGCAAGCCGGTCCCGGCGCTCACCCTCGATCTGGGCAACCCCCACGCGGTCGTCATGCTCCCCGACGGGATCGAGCTGGAGAACCTCGACCTGACCGCTCCGCCCGAGGTGCAACCGGACCAGCCGGCGGGGATCAACGTCGAGTTCGTCAAGACGATCGGGCCGGCCCACATCGCCATGCGGGTGCACGAGCGAGGTGTGGGGGAGACCCGCTCCTGCGGCACGGGAGCCGCGGCGGCGGCACTGGCCACCCGGTTCTGGTCGGGCGTCGAGGACCTGATGCCTTGGCGCGTCGACGTGCCCGGCGGCACCCTCACCGTGACACCGCTGCCCGGCAACCGCGTGGAGCTGTCCGGGCCCGCCGAGCTCGTCGCGGACGGCGACGTGGGGCTCTGAGCCGACCTCCCAGCCGACCTCCCAGCCGACCTCCGAGCCGGCCCCTGGCGCAGCGGACCGGTCTGTGATCATGGCCCCATGAGCTATGACGTCGCGGCGGTGCGATCCCACTTTCCGGCCCTGCGCGAGGGTGCAGCCCACTTCGACGGCCCGGGCGGCAGCCAGGTGCCGGACACCGTGGCGCGGGCCGTCCACGACACGATGATCTCCGCGGTCGCCAACCGTGGGACCGTCACGCCCGCCGAGCGACGCGCCGAGCAGATCGTCGCCGACTGCCGAGCAGCGCTCGGCGACCTGCTCCACACCGACCCTGCCGGGATCGTCTTCGGCCGCAGCGCCACCGCCCTCACCTACGACCTGTCGCGAGCGCTGGCGAAGACGTGGCGGCCCGGCGACGAAGTCGTCGTCACGCGCCTCGACCACGACTCCAACATCCGGCCGTGGGTCCAGGCGGCGGAGGCGGTCGGGGCCGCCGTGCGATGGGTGGACTTCGACCCGGCGACCGGTGAGCTGCCCGTCGAGGCGGTGGCGGCGCAGCTGTCCGACCGGACGCGTCTCGTGGCGACCACCGCGGCGTCGAACCTCATCGGCACGCGTCCCGACGTCGCGGGGATCGCGGAGGCGGTGCACGAAGCCGGAGCGCTCTACTGGGTCGACGGGGTCCACGCGACCGCGCACGTCCTCGTCGACCGGCCCGGCCTGGGGGCTGACTTCTGGTCCTGCTCGCCCTACAAGTTCCTCGGACCGCACTGCGGGGTCGTCGCGGCGGACCCCGCGCTCCTGGGGACCCTCGCCATGGACAAGCTGCTGCCGTCCAGCGACTCAGTGCCCGAGCGGTTCGAGCTGGGCACCCTGCCCTACGAGCTCATGGCGGGGACCACGGCCGCGGTCGAGTTCCTGGCCGGGCTGGCCACCGTCGACTCTGATGAGGAGGGCAGCCACGGTGCGGCATCGCGCGACCGGCGCGCCCGGCTCACCACCAGCCTCGCCGCGTTGGCGGAGCACGAGGACCGGCTCGGGTCGAGGCTCGAGGAGGCGACCCGCGCGCTTCCCGGGGTCCGGCTCTACAGCAACGCCGCCCGGCGCACCCCGACCCTCCTCTTCACCGTCGAGGGCAAGGACCCGCAGGAGGTGCGGCAGGCGCTGGCCGACAAGGGCATCAACGCACCGGCGAGCAACTTCTACGCCGTCGAGTGCTCGCGGCGCCTCGGTCTCGGCGACGGAGGCGGGGTGCGCACCGGCCTGGCTCCCTACACCGACGACGAGGACGTCGACCGGCTCATCGAGGCCCTCACCGCGATCGTCTGACCTCGAGGATCCGGAACGCCTTGGACGACGAGAGCCTGGTGCAGGCGAGGCCCCAGTCCTGGGCGTTGATCCACTTCTGCAGGGAGTCCGAGCCGAGGTGCTTCTGGACGACGAGGTGGGCGAGACCGTCCGGGGCCAGCCGAGGCAACCACCGGCCGAGCAGCGCATGGAGCGCCGCCTTGCCCACGTGGATGGGCGGGTTCGACCAGATCGTGTCGAAGCGCAGCTCACCGGGCACGTCGTCCGGCTCGCAGAACGTGACGTTGTCCGCTCCTGCTGCGGCCGCGTTGAGCGCGGCGAGCTGCAACGCTCGTCGGTTGACGTCGACGCCCCAGACGTGCGCCTCCGGAGAGCGCAGGGCGAGCGCGATGGACAGTGGGCCCCAGCCGCAGCCGAGGTCGAGCAGCTGTCCCGTCGGGCTCGGGTCAGGTGCCCCGGCGATGAGCACGGCGGTGCCCGGATCGAGCCGGTCGGGGGAGTAGACACCGCGTGCTGTCGTCAAGGTCAGCTCTCGGCCATCCACCCGGACCCGGATGTGCTGTCGCTCCTCCGGGGAGGCCGGCTCGGCGGTGAAGTAGTGGTCTGGGCGCTCGCTCATCACCGGCCACCGTAGCGGTGGCCTCGACGCGCGGGCACAAATGTGTGGCCTGCGTTGTTGAGGGAGTGGGAACCTATGAAGAACATGAATCGAAGCCACAGCATCAAGCCATCCGCAGCCGACGACCTGCTCGCGACCCGCGCCGAAGCGCTGGCCGACGAGACGCTGGAAGCCGACCCAGCGGCATACGGTCTCTATGACGGCGACCAGCTCGACCGCGAGGAGCGTGCCGCCCTCCGCCGGGTCACCGGCCTGTCCACCGAGCTCGAGGACATCACCGAGGTCGAGTACCGGCAGCTTCGTCTCGAGCGGGTCGTGCTCGCCAAGGTCTGGAGCGAGGGCACCGCGGCGGACGCGGAGAACTCCCTGCGTGAGCTCGCCGCCCTCGCCGAGACCGCTGGCTCCGACGTGCTCGCAGGGGTGATCCAGCGCCGGCAGCGACCCGACCCCGCGACCTACCTCGGCAAGGGCAAGGCGATCGAGCTGCGCGACATCGTCATCGACGAGGGCGCCGACACCGTGATCGCCGACGACGAGCTCGCTCCCAGCCAGCGTCGCGCGCTCGAGGACGTCGTCAAGGTCAAGGTCATCGACCGCACCGCGCTGATCCTCGACATCTTCGCCCAGCACGCCAAGAGCCGCGAGGGCAAGGCCCAGGTCGAGCTCGCCCAGCTCCAGTACCTCCTGCCGCGCCTGCGTGGCTGGGGTGAGTCGATGTCGCGCCAGGCCGGTGGCCAGGCAGCCGGCGGCCAGGGCATGGGCTCGCGTGGTCCGGGTGAGACGAAGATCGAGCTCGACCGGCGCCGGATCAACACCCGCATGGCCAAGCTGCGCCGCGAGATCGCCGAGATGAAGACGCACCGCGACACCAAGCGCTCGACCCGCAAGAAGGGCGGAGTCCCGAGCGTGGCCATCGCCGGCTACACCAACGCGGGCAAGTCGTCGCTGCTCAACCGGCTCACCGGCGCTGGCGTCCTGGTCGAGAACCAGCTCTTCGCGACCCTCGACACGACGGTCCGCCGCTCGGAGACGACCGACGGGCGGGAGTTCACCCTGACCGACACCGTCGGGTTCGTCCGGTCGCTGCCGACCCACCTGGTCGAGGCCTTCCGCTCGACGCTCGAGGAGGTGGGCGACGCCGACCTGCTCCTGCACGTCGTCGACGGCTCCCACCCGGATCCAGAGGGGCAGATCACCGCCGTCCGGGGCGTCCTCGCGGAGGTCGACGCGACCGACGTCAAGGAGGTCATCGTCGTCAACAAGGCGGACATCGCCGACCCTGACGTGCTCGACCGGATCCGTCGCCACGAGAAGCACTCGATCGCCGTGTCGGCGCGCACCGGAGCCGGCATCCAGGAGCTGATCGACCTCATCGCGCGCGAGCTGCCGAAGCCCGACATCGAGGTCGACGTCCTCGTGCCGTACCACCGCGGCGACCTCATCTCACGCATCCACGACGAGGGCGAGATCCTCGAGAGCGAGCACGTCGCCGACGGCACCCGGATGCGCGCCCGCGTCACGCCTGCCGTCGAGGCCGACCTGTCCGACTACGTTGTCGCCTGACCCCACCCGGGTTGCGTATGCCGCTGAGCCAGCTCGGCGGCATACGGCTGGATGGGCCGCCTGCCGCACTCCCTTGACGGGCCCGACCCAGCCGGCGGCCCGGTGACCGGGGGAGACACCTGGCTGGTGACGCGGCGGCTCCGGCTGCGCCGACCGGGCGCCGAGGACCTGACGCACTACGTCCGCCTGCACACCGATCCTCGCACCTACGTCCACAAGCCGGCCGCGATGGCGACCGAACAGGAGTGCGTCGACCAGTTCCTCGCGGTCGTCGATCGCTGGAACGGCGACGGCGTCGGCTACGGTCCGGTCGTCGAGCGGGACACGGGCGAGGTGGTCGGCTGGGCCGGGCTGCGGGTCGCGGGGCACTCGGGCGAGCCGCACCTCAACCTCTACTACCGGTTGCAGCCGGAGGTCCACGGCCGGGGGCTCGGCCGTGAGCTCGCCCGGGGACTCGCCTGCTGGGCCGCGGAATGCCGCCCGGACCTGCCGGTGCGGGCCGTCGTCGCGCCCGTGAACCAGGCCTCGTGCGCGACCGCCCTGGCCGCGGGGCTCGTCGAGGTCTGGCGCGCGGACCACCCGAGCTTCCCGGAGGACGAGCCGGACGTCGTGCTCGAGCTGCCGCGGGTCCGTGTCGTGGCAGCGCCCGACGTCGCGCCCGACGAGGTCGTGGACCTCTGGTGCCGGGTCAACGACGCCGGGGGCGCGGTCGGCTTCCTGCCGGGGGCTGCGCGCGAGCGCGTCGAAGCGGCCCTCCAGCAGCACGTCGACCTGATCCGCCGGGGGCTCGCCACCCTTGTCTGCCTGCGCTCACCGGACGGCCGGCTGCTCGGCTTCGGCTTCTGGGAGCACACCGGGCATCCCGGCTTCGACCACGTCGCCACCCTGAAGCGGTTGATGGTCGACCCGGACGGCCGGGGCCGCAACTGGGGGGCGCTCCTGCTCGCCGGGATGGTCGGCGTCGCGCGTCGGGAGCTGCCGGGGATCGGGCTGCTGCTCCTCGACTACCGGAGCGGGCTCGGGCTCGGCGACTTCTATGCACGCGCCGGCTGGACCGAGGTGGGCCGGGTCCCGGGGGCGATCCGCGTCGGGGAGGACGAGTTCCGCGACGACGTCCTCATGGCACGCCGGGTCGACGGCCGGCCGCTGCTCCCGGACGGCCGGACCTGACGTCCTGCCTGCGCCGCTGCTACGTCGGCGCCGAACGACCGTTGGTCGCGCCTGCCCGGGCCGAGTCGAGCGCCCGTGCTGCGCCCACCCCGCCGGACGGTGTGCGCGGGAAGCAACGGCCGTCCGACGACAACGGCTGGCCGCCCCGGTCAGCTGAGGCCAGTGATGTTCCCGTCCGGGCCGACGTCGATCCGCTGGGCGTTGGGCGACGCCGACAGCCCCGGCATGGTGCGCATCTCGCCGCAGATCGCGTAGACGTAGCCGGCCCCGACCGCCGCCCTGACCTCCCGCACGGGCATGCGCCACCCGCGTGGTGCACCCTTGAGGCTCGGGTCGGACGAGATGGACAGGTGCGTCTTGGCGATCACCACGGGCAGGCCGCCGAAGCCGAGGCGTTCGTAGTCCTTGAGGGCGCGAGCTGCCGCGGGGCTGACGTCGATGCCGTCGGCGCCGTAGATCTGGGTGGCCACCGCCTCGATCTTCTGCTCGAGCGGCAGGTCGAGCGGGTAGAGGAACTCGAAGCTCGTGGGCTCGTGGGCAGCCTCCATGACCACCTCGGCCAGCTCACGGGCGCCGGCTCCGCCCTCGGCCACGTGCCGGCTCACGGCCGTCCGCACCCCGATGCCGTTGCAGTACCTGCGGATGACGGCGTGCTCCGAGTCGTGGTCCTGGGGGAAGGCGTTGATCGCGACGACCGGCTGGACGCCGAACCGTCGGACGATCTCGATGTGCTTGCGCAGATTGGGCAGGCCGGCCTCGACGTCGGTCGGGTTCTCCTCCAGCAGACCGGGGGGCAGGGGCTTGCCGGGCTTGATCACGTAGTTGCCCGAGTGCGCCTTCAGCGCCCGGACGGTGACGACGATGACGGCCACGTCGGGCTTGAGGCCGCTCACCCGGCACTTGACGTTGAAGAACCGCTCCGCTCCCATGTCCGCGCCGAAGCCGGCCTCGGTGATGGCGTAGTCGCTGCCCTGCATGGCGATGAGGTCCGCCGTCACCGACGACGTGCCGGTCGCGATGTTGCCGAACGGGCCGCAGTGGATGATCGCCGGCCCGCCCTCGAGGGTCTGCAGCAGGTTGGGCTTGATCGCGTCCTTGAGCATCGCGGCCATCGCCCCTGCTGCGCCGAGGTCCTCGGCGGTGACGCTCTGACCGTCGGACGTGTAGCCGATGACGATGCGACCCAGGCGCTCCCGCAGGTCGGCCAGCGACTTGGCCAGCGTGAGCAGCACCATGATCTCGCTCGCGGCGGTGATGTCGAAGCCCGTCTCGCGGGTCACGCCGTCCTCGCGGGCGCCGAGGCCGACGACGACGTTGCGCAGCGAGCGGTCGTTGACGTCGAGGACGCGGCGCCACGTGATGTTGCGGACGTCGATGCCGAGGGCGTTCCCGTGATGCAGGTGGTTGTCGATCATGGCCGCGAGCAGGTTGTGGGCGGCCGTGACGGCGTGGAAGTCACCGGTGAGGTGCATGTTGAGGCGCTCCATCGGCACCACCTGGCTGTAGCCGCCACCCGCGGCGCCGCCCTTGATGCCGAACGTCGGGCCCATGGAGGGCTGCCGCAGCGCGACGACGGCTCGCTTGCCGAGGCGTTGGAGGCCCTGGGCGAGACCGACCGACGTGGTCGTCTTGCCCTCACCCAGAGGCGTCGGGGTCACCGCGGTGACGACGACGTACTTGGCCGTATGCCGCTGGGTCGGCTCGTCGAGGAACGCGAGGTCGATCTTCGCGACGTCGCGGCCATACGGCTCGAGGTGGTCGGGGCCGATGCCGAGCTGGGCGGCGATCTCGTCCATCGGCTGCAGGGTCGCTGCAGAGGCGATGTCGAGGTCTGTGGGGAACGACGTTGTGTCCATGGTGGCATCCAACCCCACCGGCCCCGACGAGTGTGCGGAAGGTGCCCCACCCCACGTCGTCCACAAGGCCGGGGGTACTCGGAGGCGGGGTCGGCGAGCGTCGGCATACCCTGACCCAATGGCCCCGGCACCCTCGCTCGACGAGCTCCTCCACGCTGCCGTCACCGCCGTGGGCGGCAGCGAGCGGCCCGGCCAGGTCCAGATGGCTCGGGCCGTCGCCGCTGCCATCGAGGGCGACGAGCACCTCCTTGTGCAGGCGGGCACCGGCACCGGCAAGTCGCTCGCCTACCTGGTCCCCGCTGTCGCGCACGCCCAGCAGACCGGCAAGCCGGCGGTCGTCGCCACGGCGACGCTGGCGCTCCAGGCGCAGATCGTCGACCGGGACATGCCCCGAGTCGCGGCTGCCCTCGAGCCGCTGCTCGGCCGACGCCCCAGCTACGCCCTCGTCAAGGGCCGTCGCAACTACGTGTGCCTCAACAAGATCGAGGGCGGCTTCCCGGACGAGGAGGACGGGCTCCTCTCCGTCGGGCAGGTGGACGCAGGTGCCGGGCGGCTCGGGCAGGAGGTCGTCCGACTGCGTGAGTGGGCCTCGGAGACCGACTCCGGCGACCGCGAAGAGCTCGTGCCCGGCGTGACCGAGCGGGCTTGGCGTCAGGTGTCGGTGTCGGCCCCTGAGTGCCTGGGCGGCAAGTGTCCCTTCGTCGCCGACTGCTTCGTGGAGCGCGCCCGCGAGTCGGCCAAGGACGTCGACGTCATCGTCACCAACCACTCCTTCATGGCGATCGACGCCTTCGAGGGCCGCCAGATGCTTCCGGAGCACGATGTCCTCGTCATCGACGAGGCCCACGAGCTGGTCGACCGGGTGACGGCGACCATCACCGACGAGCTCACGGGCGCCATGGTGCTGGCCGCCGCCAAGAAGGCGGGCCGCCTGTCGGAGAACACCCAGCCGCTCGAGGAGGCAGGTGAGGTGCTCTCGGCTGCCCTCGAGCCGATCGAGGACGGCCGACTCCTCGGGTTGCCCGACTCGGTGGCGCTCGCCCTCTCCCGGATCCGGGACACGGCCCGCACGGTGCAGTCCGATCTCAAGCCGGCCCCGGGGCAGGACGTCGACGGCGCGCGGCAGGTGGCGAGGGCCGCCGTGGACGAGGTCCACGAGAACGCCGAGCGGATCCTGGAGGAGCGCGAGCTCGACGTCGTGTGGCTCGCCCACGACCAGCGGCGCGGGCCGGTCCTGCGGGTGGCCCCGATGAGCGTCGCCGCCCTCGTGCGCGACAAGGTCTTCAGCGACCGGACCGTGATCCTGACCTCCGCCACGCTCGAGCTCGGCGGCACGTTCGACGCCGTCGCCGGCACGATCGGTCTGCGCGGGGAGTCAGCGCCGGCCTGGCAGGGCCTCGACGTCGGCAGTCCCTTCGACTACCGCCGGCAGGCGATCGCCTACGTGGCTGCCCACCTCCCTCCGCCGGGGCGCGACGGGGCCAGCGACGAGAGCCTCGACGAGATCGAACAGCTCGTCAGGGCGGCCGGCGGGCGGACCCTCGGCCTGTTCTCCTCGATGCGGGCCGCCCAGACCGCGGCGGAGATCATGCGGGCTCGCCTCGGGGACGACTTCCCGGTGCTGTGCCAGGGCGAGGACCAGATCTCGACGCTGGTGCGACAGTTCGCGCGGGACCCACGCACCTGCCTCTTCGGCACACTCACCCTGTGGCAGGGCGTCGACGTTCCCGGCTCCTCCTGCCAGCTCGTCGTCATCGACCGGATCCCCTTCCCCCGGCCGGACGACCCCCTCGCCTCTGCGCGGTCGCAGGCCATCGCGCGGATGGGGGGCAACGGGTTCATGGCGGTGTCGGCGACGCACGCTGCCCTCCGTCTCGCCCAGGGAGCCGGCCGCCTGGTCCGCCGCGGCGACGACCGGGGCGTCGTCGCCTTCCTCGACTCCCGGATGATGACCGCGCGCTACGCCGGGTTCCTGCAACGCTCACTGCCCCCCTTCTGGCCGACGACGGACCGGTCGATGGTGCTCGCCGCGCTCGCCCGACTGGACGAGACCGCCCCCGACCCCGTCCCGGTGGAGGAACCTGCGCTCCGGTCACTGGCCGGCGCACGCACCGACCGCGACGGGACCGAGCACCCCCGGCCGGTCGCGACGGACCCGCCCGCGGCCGACTCTGCCCGCAACGCCGTGACCCGCGGTCATGCCTGGACGAACGACCAGGACGACGAGCTGCGCGACGCCGCCGACGCCGGGATGCTGCTCGAGGAGCTCGTCGAGCACTTCGAGCTGCCCGAGGCCACCATCGCGGCGCGGGCCGGCCAGCTCGGCCTCACCCTCGCCACGGGCCAGCTCTTCGACTGAGCACCCACTCGAGTGGCCCGGGTGTCCACACCCGGGACGCGTGCCGGCGCGGGGCCGTTCCAGCAGGGCGACTCGAGTGGCCCGGGTGTGCACCTGAGCCCGTGTGGATGATGGGGCCACTCGAGTTGAGGGCAGCAGGGGTGCCGGTGTCGGATGCTCGTGGCAGGGTTGACCCATGACGGACCCGGCCCTTCCCTCGCTCGTCCTCGTCACCGGGCCCGAGGAGGTGCTCGTCGAGCGCGCGATCGCCGGCCTGGTGGCGGCGGGCCGGGCGGCGGGGGCCGACGTCATCCGCGTCGACGCCGCGGGCTATGAGCCGGGCTCCCTCGTGCTCCACGCCAGCCCGTCGCTCTTCGGGGGCGCCACGTGCATCATCGTCCGGGGCCTGCACGAGGCACCCGACGAGCTCCAGCTCGACCTGCTGTCCCTGCTCGGCGCCCCGCTCGACGACATCTCGCTCGTCGTGGCCCATGGCGGCGGCGCGAAGGGCAAGAAGGTCCTCGACACGATGAAGAAGCTCGGCGCCGAGGTGATCGAGTGCCCCGCCATCAAGAGCGACCGCGACAAGTCCGACTTCGTCATGAAGGAGTTCGCCCGGGCGCGCCGACGGATCACGACCGAGGGCGTGCGCGCGCTCGTCGAGGCCGTCGGCAAGGACGTCCGCGAGCTCGCAGCGGCCTGCGCCCAGCTGGTCGCCGACACGGAGGGCACTGTCGACGACGCGGTCGTCGACACCTACCACGGCGGCAAGGTCGAGGCCTCGGGCTTCCGGGTCGCCGACGCGGCAGTCGCGGGTCAGGCGGGAGAGGCGCTGCGGTTGCTGCGTCACGCCATCGCCACGGGGGTCGATCCGGTGCCCATCGTCGCCGTGCTCGCTTCCCAGCTGCGTCAGCTGATCAAGGTCGGTTCCGCCGGACGGGGCAGCTCGGCGCAGCTGGCCAAGACCCTCGGCCTCGCGCCCTGGCAGGTCGACCGGGCCCGACGCGCCGTCGCCCACTGGACCGGGGACGGGCTCGCGGTCGCCCTGCAGGCCGTGGCCGCGGCGGACTACGAGGTCAAGGGCGGCGGCCGCGACCCGGTCTACGCGGTCGAGCGGGCGATCCTCACCATCACCCGAGCCCGCGCCGCCCACTGAGCCGGCCCAGCGGCATACGACTGCGCTGGACTGCGCTCCCGGGTTTGGAGCGCGGACCACGCCGCTGGTAACTTTGGTCCTTGCGTGCGCGCTCAGGTCGTGCGCGCATGCATGCACCATCCAGAGCCGCTCACGCAAGGGTGCCCCACGCCCGGTCCCGAGCAGCTTTGCCGCCCTCTAACGGCAACCATCCCGACCAAGAAAGAACGTCACGTGGCAAACATCAAGTCGCAGCTCAAGCGCATCAAGACCAACCAGAAGCGCACCGAGCGCAACAAGGCGGTCAAGAGCGAGCTTCGCACCTGGGTCCGCAAGTTCCGTGAGGCCGCGGCCTCCGGTGACAAGGACGCCGCCAGCGACGCCCTGAAGGCAGCCTCGAGGAAGCTCGACAAGGCCGTCTCCAAGGGCGTCATCCACAAGAACCAGGCCGCCAACAAGAAGGCTGCCATGGCCAAGAAGGCCGCGTCGCTCTGACGCGCCCCCGCACCTCTCATCGAGCCCCTCACCCGACCGGGTGAGGGGCTCGATGCGTCCCGGCGACCCTCCGCCGCAGCTGCGGGGCGCCGACGCTCAGCTGTAGTGGCGTCGGGCGGCCGCGATGACCTCGTCGTACCGCTCGCGGGGGAGCACAGCCCCCTCTCGCCTCACCTGGTCCGTCTCGAGACGAAGCAGCCGGTTGACCCGGACCTCGCTGGGGCGACCCCGGCCGTCCCAGGCGCCGGACCCGATGTCGACCCACTCGCGCCCAGCCATGCGCTCCTGGTGCTCGTCGCGGTCGTGGTCCCGGCTCGTCAGCTGCAGCCCGATGAGCAGATCGCCGTCGCGCCCGATGACCAGGACCGGTCGATCCTTGCCGCGCGTGTGGTCCTCCTCGAACGGCACCCACGCCCACACGATCTCGCCCGGGTCGGGGTCACCGTCGACCGCCGGTGAATAGGTGGTGTCCGGGAGCGTCGTGGCGTCGCCGCGATAGGTGCCGTCGGGCGCCTGGCGCGCGGGGCGACGGAGCGTGGGGCGCGTCAGGCCGCGCAGGGCGGTCGTGATCCGGTCGAGGGCGGTCGAGAGGTGGTTCGGCATGGGCCCACCGTAGTGAGGAGGGTGTTCGCGAGGCCCGCCATGCACCCGTCGACCCGTGGGCCGGCAGCCAGCCGGGCGGCATACGACCGTCTGTGACCGACGTTCCACGGGGAGGAACGCGTGTCGGACCACTCCCTACGGTGCACTAAGGTAAGTCTGACCTAACTTGGACCCAGCCAGGAGTAGCACGTGCGCCTTCGCCGAATCCTCAGCGCCTCCCTCGCCGCCGTCGCCGTCCTCGGCGCCGCGGCCTGCGGCAGTGACGGGCCGACGGACACGACCGAGGGCGCGGACCTCGTCATCTACAGCGGACGAAGCGAGTCGCTCGTCAAAGGCCTGCTCGACGACCTCGCCGAGGAGACCGGCGTCAAGGTCGGCGTGCGGTACGCCGGGTCCAGCGAGCTGGCTGCGCAGCTGCTCGAGGAGGGCGACGCGACGAAGGCCGACCTCTTCTTCAGCCAGGACGCCGGGGCCCTCGGGGCGCTGGCCAAGGCAGGGCGGCTCGAGTCGCTCGACCCCGCGGTCGGAGACCTCGTCATCGACGGCTTCGCCGACCCCGCCGGCCACTGGGTGGGCACCTCGGCGCGCGCCCGCGTCATCGCCTACAACCCGCAGCAGGCTCCGGAGGTCGAGCAGATGACCACGGTCGACGCCGTCCTCGACCCCAAGTACCGGGGGAAGATCGGTTACGCGCCGGCCAACGCGTCCTTCCACGCCTTCGTCACCGCGCTCCGGGTCGCCAAGGGGGAGGACGGCGCCAAGGAGTGGCTGACGAAGTTCAAGGCGAACGAGCCGCGCAAGTACGACAACAACATTCTCGTGCTCGACGGAGTCGACAAGGGCGAGGTCGCCCTGGGCCTGATCAACCACTACTACTGGTACGAGCGGGTCGCGGAGAAGGGCGCCGACGCCGTCACCGCCAAGATCCACTACCTGGGCGCGGACGACCCCGGTGCCCTCATCAACGTCGCCGGCGTCGGCATCCTCAAGGGCACCGACCAGAAGGCGGCCGCGCTCAAGGCGGTCACCTACCTGCTCTCCGAGAAGGCCCAGAAGTACTTCGCCGACGAGACCGCCGAGTACCCCGTGGTCGCGGGCATCACCTCCAAGCACGACCTTCCGCCCCTGGCGAACCTCAAGAAGTCGAGCATCGACCTCAACAAGCTCGACTCCCTGGAGACGACGCTCGCCATGCTCAACGAGGTGGGTCTGACCTGAGCGAGCTGACGACGACCGAGCCACCGGCGGCCCCCACGGCAGCCGGTGCGCCCGCACGTCGCCCGACCCGCGAGAGCGACCAGGCCGGTCCGCCATGGTGGCTCGTCCTGCCCGCGATCGCCGGAGCCGCCCTCGCCGTCCTGCCGCTCGGCTACCTGCTCGTCCGCACCCTCGAGGCCGGACCCAGCCGCATCCTCGAGATCCTCAGCCGCCCCGGCACGATCGCTCTCGTCGGGCGCAGCCTCGGTCTCGCCGCGGTCGTGACCGGGCTCTGCCTCGTCATCGGCATCGCGCTCGCCGCGCTCGTCACGCGGACGGCGCTGCCGGGGCGCCGCACGCTGGCCGTCCTCGCGCCGCTGCCACTCGCCATCCCGAGCTACGTGGCCGCGTTCGCCTGGGTCGCGGCTGCGCCGTGGGCGCGCGGGTTCCTCGGCGCGACCATCGTGCTCACTGCGTGCACCTACCCGTACGTCTACCTGCCCGTGGTCGCCGCGATGCGGTCCGTCGACCCTGCTCAGGAGGAGGTGTCCCGCAGCCTCGGGCGCTCCGCCTGGCGCACCTTCGGGGCCGTCACGGCCCGCCAGGTCTGGCCGGCCGCTGCCTCAGGCGGGCTGCTCGTCGCGCTCTACACGCTCAGCGACTTCGGTGCCGTGTCGATCCTCCAGTACGACGTCTTCACCCGCGTGATCCACACCTCCTACACCGCCACCTTCGACCGGACGCCGGCCGCCGTCCTCTCGACCCTGCTCGTCGTCATCACCGTGATCATCGCCGTGGGGGAGCGGTGGACCCGCCGGCCGGTCGAGCACACTCGAGTCGGGTCCGGCGTCGCCAGGCGAGCCGAGCCGCACCCACTCGGCGCCTGGGGACCAGTGGCCTCAGGGGCTGTCGTTGCCGTCCTGCTCGTCGCGCTCGCCTTCCCCGTCGCCTCGCTGCTCTACTGGTTCGCGACCGGGCTCTCGGCCGGGATCGACACGGAGCGGTTGCTGACCAGCACCGGCACCACCCTCTTCCTCGCCGTGCTCGGCGCGGTGGCCACCATGGCACTGGCCGTTCCGATCGGGGTCCTCGTGGCGCGACACCGCAGCCGCTCGAGCGCCGTCGTCGAGACGGCGACCTGGGCCGGTCACGCCCTCCCCGGCATCGTCGTGGCCCTCGCCCTCGTCTTCTTCGGGGTGCGGGTGGCCCAGCCCATCTACCAGCGCACGCCCCTGCTGCTCATCGCCTACGCCGTGCTCTTCCTGCCGGCCGGGCTCGGCGCGGTCCGGGGGGCCGTGGCGATGAGCTCGCCCCGGATCGAGGAAGTGGCGCGGTCGCTCGGCAGCTCACCCCTGACCGTGCTGCGGAGGATCACGATCCCCGTGGCCGCGCCGGGCATCGCAGCCGGCACCGCCCTCGTCATGCTGACCATCATGAAGGAGCTGCCCGCCACGCTGCTCCTGCGCCCCACCGGGGCCAACACCCTGGCCACGAGTCTCTGGACCGAGACGGGCATCGCTGCGTACGCGGCTGCCGCCCCGTACGCCCTTGCCCTCGTCCTCCTCGCCGTGCTGCCCACCCTGTGGCTGATGCGGGCTCAGGGACGATTCACCGCTACGGAGGACCTGTGAGTGAAGTAAAGCTCTCTGGGGTGTCGAAGTCGTTCGGCTCCACCACCGCGCTCGCCGACGTCGACCTCACCGTGTCGTCCGGCGAGCTCACCGCGGTGCTGGGCCCGTCCGGCTGCGGCAAGACGACCCTGCTGCGGATCGTCGCCGGCTTCGTGCGGCCCGACCGGGGCCGGGTCGAGATCGACGGCCGGCCCGTCGTCGACGAGACCACCCAGGTCGCCCCGGAGCGACGTGGGGTCGCGATCGTCCCGCAGGAGGGCGCGCTCTTCCCGCACCTCGATGTCGCGGGAAACATCGCCTACGGCCTTCCCCGCTCCGGGCCCAGCCGCACCCGCGTCGAGGAGATGCTCGAGCTGGTCGGCCTCGGCGGGCTCGGCAAGCGCCGTCCCGACCAGCTCTCCGGCGGACAGCAGCAGCGGGTTGCGCTGGCCCGGGCGTTGGCCCCCAGCCCCCGCGTCGTCGTGCTCGACGAGCCGTTCTCGGCCCTCGACGCCGGCCTGAGAGCGCAGGTCCGCGACGAGGTGAGCCAGGTCCTGCGCACCATCGACGCGACGGCGATCATCGTGACCCACGACCAGGAGGAGGCGCTGTCGATGGCCGACTCGGTGGCCGTGATGGATGAGGGCCGTCTCGTCATGCACGGCAGCCCGACGGAGGTCTACTACCGTCCCGTCGACCTCGACGTGGCCCGGTTCGTCGGCGACCTCGTCGAGCTGCCCGGCACCAAGTCGGGCCTCGCCGTCGACACCGTGCTCGGCCGGCTGCCGATCCACGGCACCTCGCTGCCCGTGGACGGGCCGGTCGTCGCCGTGATCCGCCCCGAGCAGATCCGCGTCGACGCCCGGGTGGAGCGGGGCGCGAAGGGGGCGCACGTCGACGACGTCAGCTTCTTCGGGCACGATGCCCTGGCCAGGCTGACGGTCCTGTCCGGCGACGTCCCGATCCGGGTTCTCGCCCGGACCGTGGCACCGCTGCAGCGCGGCGACGACGTCGTGATCCGGGTCATCGGCCCGGCGCTGGTCTACCCCGCCTGACGGGTGTCGCGCCGGCGGTGGCGCGATGGCGCGGTGGCGCGGTGGCGCCGTGGCGCCGTGTGTCCGAAGCCCGCTGCTCACTCGAGCCACTCGGTGACGAACTCGTCGTTCGCGTGGATGTGCACCGCCTCGTAGCCGTCCGGCCCGGTCCTGAAGCAGTGCGGGGTGCCGGCCGGGACGACGAGGATCTGACCGGCACGGCCCACGACGTGGCGAGCATCGGCCCCTGAGCCCACCGTGAACGTCGCTGACCCACGGCGGATGATGAACGTCTCCGCGTAGGGATGCCGGTGCAGCCTCGGCCCAGCCCCTTCCCGGGTCGTGGACTCGAGGATGATGGAGATCCCGGCGCCGCCGGGCAACCGCTCGTAGTTCTCGGTCCACTCCTCGCCGTCCTCGCGGCCGTCCGACCGGCTGATCAGGGTGTCCATTGAGTGCCTCCCGTCGGGTTCGTGGCAGCGTGTCATCTCCACGTCGTTCGGCTCCACCGCATTTCGACACAACACACCCGCTTGTCGACTGCAAACCCCTGGTGCAGCCGCAGCCACCACGCAGTGAGCGGGTGTGTTGGGGGAGCGGGGGAGCGTGCGGGAGGGCAGTCGCGTGCGGGAGCGAGCCCAGCGGCATACGTGAAAACCGGCCTGCCAAACCATGGGAGACTGTCCTGACCCCGGAACCGTCACCCACTACCCAGCGAGGTTCGCCCCACCGTGTCGCCCATGGCCCGCTCCGCGTTGGCACCGCACGCAACGCCTCCGGACCTGCTCCGCAACTTCTGCATCATCGCCCACATCGACCACGGCAAGTCGACCCTCGCCGACCGGATGCTCCAGCTGACCGGCGTCGTCGACGCGCGGGCGATGCGGGCGCAGTACCTCGACCGGATGGACATCGAGCGCGAGCGTGGCATCACGATCAAGAGCCAGGCCGTGCGCATGCCGTGGGAGAGCCAGGGCCAGACCTACGCCCTCAACATGATCGACACGCCGGGCCACGTCGACTTCACCTACGAGGTGTCGCGCAGCCTCGCCGCCTGTGAGGGAGCGGTGCTGCTCGTCGACGCCGCCCAGGGGATCGAAGCGCAGACCCTCGCCAACCTCTACCTGGCGATGGAGAACGACCTGACGATCATCCCGGTGCTCAACAAGATCGACCTGCCCGCCGCGCAGCCGGAGAAGTACGCGGAGGAGCTCGCCAAGCTCATCGGCGTCGAGCCGGAGGAGTGCCTGCGCGTCTCCGGCAAGACCGGCGAGGGCGTCGAGCCGCTCCTCGACCAGATCGTCGCGCAGATCCCCCACCCCGTCGGGGACGCGGACGCCCCGGCCCGGGCGATGATCTTCGACTCCGTCTACGACACGTACCGTGGTGTCGTCACCTACGTCCGCGTCGTCGACGGCAACCTCAACCCGCGCGAGAAGATCGTGATGATGTCGACGCGGGCCACGCACGAGCTGCTCGAGATCGGGGTCATCAGCCCCGAGCCGATCCCCTCGAAGGGCCTCGGCGTGGGGGAGGTCGGCTACCTCATCACCGGCGTCAAGGACGTGCGCCAGTCGAGGGTCGGCGACACGGTGACCAACGCGAGCAAGCCGGCCAGCCAGGACCTCGGCGGCTACCGCGACCCCAAGCCGATGGTCTTCTCCGGGCTCTACCCGATCGACGGGTCCGACTACCCCGACCTGCGCGACGCGCTCGACAAGCTCAAGCTCAACGACGCGGCGCTCGTCTACGAGCCGGAGACGTCGGCTGCGCTCGGGTTCGGCTTCCGTGTCGGCTTCCTCGGCCTGCTCCACCTCGAGATCGTCCGCGAGCGGCTCGAGCGGGAGTTCGACCTCGACCTCATCTCCACGCAGCCCAACGTCGTCTACGACGTGGTGATGGAGGACGGCAAGCAGATCCACGTGACCAACCCGAGCGAGTTCCCCGAGGGGAAGATCGCCTCGGTGAGCGAGCCGATCGTCCGCGCCACCATCCTCGCGCCGAGCGAGTTCGTCGGCGCGATCATGGAGCTCTGCCAGCAGAAGCGGGGCCAGCTGCGCGGCATGGACTACCTGTCCGAGGACCGGGTCGAGATGCGCTACACCCTGCCGCTCGCCGAGATCGTCTTCGACTTCTTCGACCAGCTCAAGTCCCGGACCCGCGGCTACGCCTCGCTGGACTACGAGCCCGACGGCGACCAGGTGGCCGACCTCGTCAAGGTGCAGATCCTGCTCCAGGGCGAGTCCGTCGACGCCTTCTCGGCGATCGTGCACAAGGACAAGGCCTACGCCTACGGCGTGATGATGGCGAGCAAGCTCAAGGAGCTCATCCCCCGCCAGCAGTTCGAGGTGCCGATCCAGGCCGCCATCGGGTCGCGGATCATCGCCCGCGAGAACATCCGCGCGATCCGCAAGGACGTGCTCGCCAAGTGCTACGGCGGCGACATCAGCCGCAAGCGCAAGCTGCTCGAGAAGCAGAAGGAAGGCAAGAAGCGGATGAAGATGGTCGGTCGCGTCGAGGTCCCGCAGGAGGCCTTCATCGCCGCGCTGTCCAGCGACGGTGGCGGCGAGAAGGGCAAGAAGTAGCGGCTGCGGCTGGGCGTGGTGCGGAGCCGTCGCGGAGCACCACGAGCACGTCGCCAGCGGCGCCCTCGCGCCGTGGGTGGAGCGTGCTGTCGGCTACCACCTGTCCGGCTTCCCACCGCTAGCGGGCTCGGGGCCAGGGCGGCGCTCAGCCGAGGAGCTTGCGCCGCATCCGCTCCGTGTCGGTCGCGGTCCAGCCCTGGCTCGCCAACCAACCGTGGACACCGCCGTGCCGAGCCTGCAGCGCGCCGAGGAGCATCCGCATCGTGTCCGTCGTCGGTGACTGCTGGGCCACGGTCTTGTGCCGGAGGTTGTCGGCGTAGGCCGGTCTCGCTCGGAGCCGCTCGAGGATCGCGGCCACCTTCTGCGCCGAGGCCGCGAAGTCGGCGATGACGAGCTCGTCGGGCACGCCGACGATCTTCAGGGCGAGCCCCACGATGGTGCCGGTCCGGTCCTTGCCCGCCGCGCAGTGGACGATGGCGGCCCCTTCGCTGGCGGCGACGGCGTGCAGGGCAGCGAGCACCGAGTCCGGTCGGGCCGAGAGGTAGGAGAGGTAGTGCTCGGACCAGAACTCCTCGTGGCTCGGGTGGTGGCCGTTGCGCCGCTCCCGATCGACCCCGGCCTCGGCCTCGTCCTTCTCCCACGGGAGCGCCCGCTCCGCGGCGGGGATCCCCGACTCGTCGCTGTCCTCCCGGTAGAGGGAGTGGTGGTGATGGCGGACCGCAGTGGCCCGGAGCGGCCCGTCACCTTCCTTGGCGACCTCGACGTGAGTGCGCAGGTCGATGACGTCGCTGAGGCGGAACTCCTCGAGGAGCGCCGCGACCGACGCCGCCGGAAGGTCCTGGAGGTTGTCCGACCTGAGCAGCCGCCGGAACCGCACGACGTCGCCGCTCTCCGTCGGCAGCCCGCCGACGTCGCGCATGTTGACGACTCCGGGGAGGTCGATCCAGTGGGGTTCGTGCACCTGACGACGATAAGCGATGGCGACGGCAGGTCTGCACCGTCGCTCGGACAGGGCGTGACGACCCATTCCGGCTGACGCGGGGGTCCGACGACTGGTCAGGTCTGGAGAAGCACGGAAGGGCGCGCCCTCGACAGGATGGACACACAGCAGGACAACTCGTCCACCGAGGAGGCAGAGCATGACCACGAACAGGACCACCAAGCAGACCACGACGAAGAGCACGACGAAGAAGACCACCGCTGCCAGCAGGGCCGGCGCCACCGACGGCTTCACCGCTGAGGAGCGGGAGGCGATGAAGGAACGCGCCAAGGAGGTCCGGACCTCGCGCCGGCGCAGCGGCGCCGCGGGGCAGGAGGACGACCTCGCCGAGCTGTTGGGCAAGATTTCCGGGATGCCCGAGGCCGACCGCGTGCTCGCGGAACGCATCCATGCCATCGTCACCGAGACCGCACCGAACCTCACTCCGCGCACGTGGTACGGCATGCCGGCCTACGCCAAGGACGGCAAGGTGCTCGTCTTCTTCCAGGACGCCGCGAAGTTCAAGGCCCGCTACGCGACGCTCGGTTTCAACGATGCTGCCGCGCTGGACGAGGGTGAGATGTGGCCGACGTCCTTCGCCGTGACGAAGCTGACCCCCGCCGTGGAGCGCAGGATCAGCGACCTCGTGAGGCGTGCTGCCGGCTGAGGCCCGTGTGTGTCGCTGCAGGGTTGGCCTCACCCGGCTCAGTCCGGCAGAACGGTCACCGACCGGATGCTGATGGACGTGAACGGGAACCAGTCCGAGAGGTGGTCCTCACCCCCGATCGCCGCGATGTCGGCGATCACCGCGTGCCCGGACACCACCGTGCCGATGACCGAGTAGACCGGTTCGCCGCGCGGGACGGTGAACGTTTCGTAGACGAAGAGGAACTCCCCGGCCGTGGTGTCCGCCTCCGGCCCGCGTGCGATGGCCACCGTGCCGGCGGGATAGCGGCGGTCAACGGGGACGTTCTCCAGAGGCAGCCCGTAGCCCGGGTCGCCGCCGCGCCGACCGGTGGGGTCGCCGCACTGGAGGAAGCGGGTCGGTGCCAGGCGCGACGTGAGGCGGTTGCAGACGCTGTCGTCGTAGTAGCCGGCCCGCGCCAGCTCGATGAACGAGGCGACGCCGGCCGGGGCTCGCTGACCGTCGAGCAGCACCTCGACGGGGCCGCAGGTCGTGGCGATCAGTGCCCGCCAGGTTCGCCCACCGGCCAAGGCAGGTTCCGGGGCGCGCTCGAACGTCGGGTGGGTGGACGGTACGGGCGGTGGCGGGGGCCTTGCCCCCGGTTCTTGGACACGGGGTGGGATT